>NSIB01000017.1 GCA_002737625.1 Flavobacteriales bacterium
TGGACTGTAAAAATTGAAAGGCCCGAACAACTCCCCAAACGATGAGTATCGTCATCTGACCATATAAGAGATTCAAAAATATCCATCGATAAGAGACCAACGCGAGCACAATCCAAAATGTCAGTCCGGCTTTGTTTTTGGGAGGATTCACCAAACCTCGAACAAACTGAAACAACTGATAAACAAAATACAGATTTAAGCAATTCCAGAGTATTTTCAGAATAAACAAACCAAAGGGCACTTCATGCGTGACAACAAACTGAGGTAAGAATGTAAATGGCGCCAGAAGGGTAGCAAATAAGGGGCTGTAATAATAATAGAGCTGCCAACCTTCGGCTGAATAGGGTTTGCAATAAAGATTCTCCAATGAGACCAATCGTTGTGCGGCGCCATAGAAAATATTCAGATCGTTGTTTGTGCTGATACTCCTTAAGAAAGGCCAAGCAATTAAGCCGACAAAAATCCAAGTGAGAATTCTAATCCCTTTTTGATATGATTTTTCGATTTCCGTCACAACTAGCGATGCAAATTTAGCCATTGCGATGCGGAATCTTTGCAGTAATTTACAAAGGCGATCATCATGAGATAAAAGTCAAAGCGATCTAACAAAATACAATCCTTTTAAAGTAATTTTGCCTCCCCTTTGGCCCCGTAGTTCAATGGATAGAATAGATGTTTCCTAAACATTTGATATGAGTTCGATTCTCGTCGGGGCTACCAAAATAATTTATTTCAAATCATACGATTTGATTTCCGTATGGTACGTGTTTCCACTCGATGCATAATCATCGTCTACCATCACCAAACCCACTTTTGGCGCGTAATAAGCATCCGATGTATAACCCAATGATGGGATATTTAAACGAATATGAACAACATTCTCAAACGATTTACTTCCAATAGTTTTAGATCCCGTTTCGATGACCTCATAGTTGTATTGCTTTAGAATGCCACCCAATCCTTTAATTGACTTGGACCATTTTTTTCCGGTTTGGGTTGAGTCCTTTAAATAAACAATGTCTTGCGTTGCTCCAACTGCATCCAAAACCAAAACGCTGTAATTCCCCCTGCTATAACGATAGTAGTTTCTGCTGATTACCCCCGCGGTATTCGTCTTATACATTTGAAAAGTGTTCGATAAATAAAGCGCAGTTGAATCTTCCACTTTCACCGTCCAATCGCTGCTTGATGTACCCGTAGTAGAATAACCCCAATTGGACCCAACCATAGAATTCAAGTATTCCCCCGGCCCAGGCATCGACTTTGCTGAATTTTTTTTACATGCTCCCAAACCAAAAATTAATGTTGCTGATACTATCACAAAAGAGAGGCGTGTTGAAATAATTGCTGCAGAATTCATGTCGTTTTTATTTGATGCAAGATTACCATTTTTTGACGATACAAAAAAGCATGTTCCCCGCACCGTATAGTAAATCAAACACCAAACTAATGCCATAAAAAACAAGGGCGTAGAAACTTCATTTTTATCATTCCCCCGCATATTTGGCTACATGCACATCGTTTAATGGAAAAACAAAAATAAGATTTGAACCACCATTATGTTGCCAGAAAACAAATTACAAAGTCCAAATTCCTATATTTGAAAAATAACCACCATTATGAAACAAAAATACCTCATTCTTTTGGGTGCCCTTTTAGCAAGTTCAGCATCAAAAGCACAGACATTTAGCGACAATTTCGACAGTTACAAATCTGGCGACAATCTGGCTGCGACCAGTGCCACTTGGGAAACTTGGAGTAGCCCAAATGGCGGTGCCGACGATGTAAAAGTGAGTTCCGCAAAAGCAAAAAGCGGAAGCAACAGTTTATATTTTCAGAGCACAGCGACCAACGGCGGGCCCATTGATTTGGTGCTTCCCTTTGGCGGTGTAAAAAACACGGGTACCTTCAGTTTGAAAATGGCCATGAATGTGGATGCTGGAAAAAATGCATATTTCAACCTTCAAGAGCAAACCACTTGGGGCAAGGGCTATACGATTGATGTGTATTTTAACATCGATAAAACCTTGCAAATCAACAACGCCAGTGCCGGCAATCTAATTAGTGTGAATTATAACCAAGGTCAATGGTTTGATTTTGAGTTGAAAATTGATTTAAATACCAACACTTGGGACGTTTATTTGAATGCGGTAAAAGTGGGAAGTTTTCAAAACGCCACCCGCGCAATTGCCGCCATGGATTTATTTCCAATCAACGGAAGTTCCTTTTATGTAGACGATGTTTCAACGAGCTATACATCCTATACTTCAACCACCAAGAATGCCAGTGTAACATACGTTGGCGGCGTTGTGGGATTCTTGGCAGGTGCTAAAGTTTTGCCAACAATAGAAATTCGAAATCTCGGTACTACCACCATTACTGATGCCGATGTGAGTATCAAGTATAATGGAAGTACAGATTCTAAAAAGTTGACAGGATTAAGCATTGCCGCCGGTGGATTATACACCGCAACAATGACGAATACTTTAACGATTGTGGCGGGTAAAAATGATGTCGTAGCGAGCGTTACTGGAGTAAACGGTTCAGCAGACGATAATGCATCGGATAACACGAAAACAATTACAATTGACCCAGTAGTTCCCGCCAAAGGCAAGGTTGTGATTGGAGAAGAGGCCACAGGTACATGGTGTCAGTGGTGCCCTAGAGGTGCTGTTGCTCTTAAGACAATGACAGACAAATACGATGGCTTTTTCCAAGGCATCGCAGTGCATAACAACGATCCTATGATGAATGGTTACTACGATGCGGGCATGGCCTCTAAAATCAGTGGCTACCCAAGTGCATTGGTAGATCGCGGTACCAAAATGGATCCATCAGCCATGGGCGGAGACTTTATCAAACGCATACAAACGGCACCAAGAGGGATTTTGGATATCGCTGCTAAATATGACGCTGTCACCAAGGTGATGAAGGTGAGTGTAAAAACAACATTGGAATCTGACATTTCTGGTGACTTCAGAATTGCTTGTGCTATTGTTGAGGACGATGTTCGCGGAACCACTTCTGGTTTCAACCAATCCAATGCGTATGCCGGTGGTGCAAGCGGTGTGATGGGCGGATTTGAAAAATTGCCTAATCCGGTGCCTGCTTCTCAAATGGTTTACGACCACGTAGGAAGAGCGATTGCTCCAACTTTTGCGGGTTTGCCCAATGCCTTCGGAAGCAGCGCAAGCAAGGGTGCTAGCTTCGTACACAACTTCACTTTCCCGATGGATGGTTCTTGGAATATGAACAATATGCACATTGTTGGGATGTTTATTGACAATGCAACTTTGATCGACAATGGCGGTACTATTTTAGTGAACGATGCGTTGAAGAAGGTTTATGCGCAAGGCACTGAAGTGGCCGCCACGTCTTTGTTAAATGGCCCCGATGCGATGATTTCGGTATATCCTAATCCAAGTGCTAACCAATTCCAATTGGTATTAAATGTTGCTGCAAATCAAGCGATGCAATACGAAGTTTCTGATGTGATGGGTAAAGTGATTTACACGAGCTCTATGAACTCAGGAAAATCAACCATTGATGCCAGTGCTTGGAGCAATGGGGTTTATACTTTGAAATTGAACGACGGTACTACGGTTTATCAAACGCGCATTATCAAAAATTAAGTCTCTGAACACCCAATCAGCAATATGAGATTGGTAATCCAACGTGTTTCGAGTGCCTCAGTTACGATTGATGGCCAAGAAAAGCGAGAAATTGGACAAGGGCTCATGGTGCTGATTGGTGTGGAAGAGTGCGACCACGAGGCGGATGCCGAGTGGCTCGCACAGAAAACCGCACTGATGCGGATTTTTTCTGATGCAGAAGGGAAGATGAATCGCAGCATAATTGATGTGGGCGGAGAAATTCTGGCAATCAGTCAATTCACCTTGTTTGCCCTAACTGCCAAAGGCAATCGCCCCTCTTTTATTCGTTCGGCCCGACCAGAGATCGCCATTCCAATTTATGAGGCCTACTTAAAATTTCTTTCTGTCGATCATGGCCTACAAGTAAAAACAGGGGCTTTCGGGTCAGATATGGATGTTGCGATAGTGAATCAAGGCCCCGTGACAATCACCATCGATTCTAAATCAAGGGAATAAGCAAGTTGTCGATCAAACGCACACCTTCCAAACTTCCGGCAAATACAATTGCCGTTTCACCCAAATTGCAACTCTTAGCCTTTTCCATGGCCGGTAAGGTAACCCAATCCAAATACTCAATTTCGAAGCCCAACTGCTTCAATCGCTCGCATTCTTGGTCTTGAACTTCGTTGTGATTTTCTAAACTGTTGCTAATTCGCAACATAGATACATGAATCTCAGCAGATAACTCTTTTCCTTTTGATGATAAACGCTCGTTGCGAGAGCTTAATGCCAATCCGGATTCTGCTCTCAGTGTTGGAACCCTAAAATATTTGATTTCCGGAAAGTAACTGGCTAGCAGTTTTTCTACAACCAAACATTGCTGTAAATCCTTTTGACCAAAAAATACGGCCTTGGGTTGAATCACAGAAAACAACTGGTTTAACACTTGAACCACGCCATTAAAATGCCCCGGCCGATGCAATCCTTCATAAATCTGATCTAAAATTCCCAAATCTAGTGTGATCTCTGTAAAATTCGATGGGTAAATTGTTTCGATATTGGGTGTCCATACCGCATCAACTCCTAAGCCTACCAACAAGGCGAGATCATTTTCCAAATGCCTTGGATACTTCTCTAAATCTACCGCATTGTTGAATTGCAATGGATTTACAAAAATGCTTACAACTGTTTGATATCCATTTTTTTGTGCTGCTTCAATCAAGGATAAATGCCCTTGATGCAATGCTCCCATCGTTGGAATCATTGCCCAATTTATTGATTGACCGCCACCAAATTTCGCTGTCCATGTGTCCGCTGATTCAAATACCTCCATTATTGCTTAGAAAGAGGTGCAAATAACGATTTTTCCTAGGTTCTTAGTAGATTGTTGTTTCAATTTCCGATTTTTTTATTATACTTTTGTATTCTTTTTCTAAAATAGAGTCTACACAATCACCATGACCCAAACCAAAAAACGCGTTCTGTTTGTGAGTTCTGAGATGTCTCCCTTCCTCGAGACATCACCCTTAGCAACAGTTGCCCGAATGCTGCCTCAGGCACTTCAAGAGCAAGAAAATGAAATTCGAATTCTTGTTCCCCGATTTGGCGTCATTAACGAACGTAGAAATCGTTTGCATGAAGTTGTGAGATTGAGTGGGATTAACATTTCCATTGACGACAACGACAATCCCTTGATTATCAAAGTTGCATCGATTCCGCAAACCAAGATGCAGGTCTATTTCTTAGACAATGAAGATTATTTCCATCGTAAATATGTGTTTAGAGATGAGGCAGGAAAGTTGTTCGAAGACAACGATGAGCGTACAATCTTCTTCTGCAAAGGCGTTATGGAAACCGTGAAAAAATTGGGCTGGGCTCCAGATATCATTCATTGCCAAGGCTGGATGACAAGCCTCATTCCTATGTACCTAAAAACCATTTACAAAGACGAACCCGTTTTTAAGAATGCCAAGGTGGTATATAGCGTATACAGCGATGTAGATAGCATCAATTTGGGTGCGGATTTTGCGCGTAAAGCGAGTTTGAACTCACTAGATAACAATTGTATGGAGTGTTTTTCTGATGGTTCCGTTAATGCTATGAACATTGGTGCCGTAATTCATTCCGACGCAGTGGTAACAAATTGTGAAGAGGGTCACCGCGTAGTTGAAGCACATATCGCAGACAAAATTGTTATGCGACACAGTGATGCGGATGCAGATACGCAATATGGGACATTGTACCAACAACTTCTTGCTTAATTCTACGCTGAAACAGTGACATTTCGTAGCTTACTTTTCGCTTTAGTATTGTTCATGGCCCTCTCGGCATGTAAAAACAACGAGGGCAATATTGTTATCACGGGTCAACAAAAAAGTGATCAATTAACTTTGTTCCGAACGGATACGTTTACATTAAAAACCTCTACCGTTTTGGAAGATTCTCTGCCGGCCAATAATCTTACATATGTTTTATTTGGCGAATTTCACGACCCACTTTTGGGTAAGAGCAAGGCGAGTATATATGCCAAGATGAATATTTTGGCTCCGGAAAACAACTTTCCGAATACCATTGAACCGGATTCAGCCTTATTGTATATCCCCTTGGTAGATGGACTAAACTTCTATGGGAATTCTCTAACAAAGCAACAAATCAAAATTTACCAGTTAGACGAAACCCTCATTGGGACAAATATCTATTACCAAAAGCAAAGTAAACCGAAGTTAAATAAAAACGTTTCAACCGATTTTTACGGATACATCTACCAACAAAAATTCGATTCCATTGGATATAAAAAAGGCAAAATGGGCTTAAAACCCGGTTTGTTGATTAAATTGAGCAAAGAATTCGCACGTCAGTTACAACAAATGCCATCCGAAGCCTATCAAACCAATGAAGGTTTGTTAAAGCATTTCAGCGGCATTGCCATTGTAGCTCAGAATGATGAATTAAGCCCAGGAGAAGGGGGGGTTGGTGTTCTTGACCTAGCAAACGCGATAAACATCAACTATCGAGCAAAAATATTATTGTATTATAACGATACAAGTACCTATATCTTTGGTTTTGATGGACGATCCACAATCATTAACAGTAGCGAAACTGGTCCGTATCCAGAATTTGTTGAGTCTCAATTAAAAGAACCTAACAAAAACTATAATACCACTTATGTACAAGCATTAAATGGAGTAAAAACCAAAATTGAAATACCCTATTTATTAAATTTGGTTCAAAGCGGGAGCCATGGTGAAAACAATGTGGGTATTAACAATGCCACATTGAGACTCTACGTGGATGATAATACAAATGCCAATTATTTTGCACCCCCCAGAATGAATTTGTTTCAACCTATATCGCGCAGTAGCGACAGAAATCGATTGGTAGAAGATGCGTTGGCTTCACCAACAAAGTTTGGCGGTGTTTTTAATGACAAGGGTAGATATTACCAGTTTGATATTACCAGGCATTTACAAAATGTGTTGAATGATAAGGCCTTTGAGGGTAAAGACAATAATTTGGGATTGTATTTTGCCGTACCCACAGACAATCCAGTGATTGGAGCGAGAGCAGCCATCGACCATTCAAAAACAAAATTGATTATCACTTATACCAAACCCAAATAGTATTTCATTGTTACATCTAAATGGCAAATCGTAAACCCTATCAACTCGTAAGTAGAGAATGGAAAAAGGAAGACACCACCTTTGAAATCAATGGCGTTTGCATTGGCAAAGATTTGGTAATGATTGCAGGTCCTTGTGCAGTTGAAAATAGAGAACAAATTTTTACAATCAGCGAGTACCTATCTAAATTAAACATCAAATTTCTTAGGGGTGGGGCGTACAAGCCGCGCACAAGTCCATATTCATTTCAAGGGTTAAAAACAGAAGGTTTACAACTACTCAGAGAGGCTGGAGATAAATATGGTTTGGCGGTGGTGAGTGAGATAATGGGATTGGACAAAATTGAAGAATTTTGTGAATACGCAGATATCCTTCAAGTGGGAACTCGGAATATGCAGAACTACCCTTTGTTGAAAGCATTGGGAAAAAGCGGAAAGCCTGTTTTACTCAAAAGGGGGATGAGCAGTACCATTGAAGAATGGTTACTTGCGGCAGAATATATAATAAGCAGTGGCAATGACAGGGTTATTCTCTGCGAGCGTGGTATCAGAACATTTGAAACGGCAACCAGAAACACAATAGATATTGCCGCCATTCCTTTGGTGAAATTGCTTAGCCACTTGCCCGTTATTTTAGATCCGAGCCAAGGTACTGGTCTTCGTGATTTGGTAAACCCTATTTCATTGGCCGCCATCGCAGCGGGCGCAGATGGACTTATCATCGAAGTACACAATCAACCCGAAGAAGCACTTAGCGATGGCGATCAGAGTTTATATTTGGATCAATTTAGCGATTTGCTACCCAATTTAAGGGCCCAAGCACATTTAAGGAAGAAGCATTTCGATTTTGAAGCGAGTTACGAATTTTCCCATTTGAGTTGAGTTCTCTAAGTCAAGTGATTTCTCTTAGAAAAAATTGAATAGATTGGCCAGCCTAAAGCCACAATGCCAATACCAGTGATGGCAATTGAAAACTGACTCACAACAATTCCAACTGCAACAAAGCCTGCTACGATCAAATAGATGATGGGTAGATAAGGATATCCCCAAACTCTATATGGCCTTTCGGCATCGGGTTCTCTCTTTCTCAAGATCAAAACCCCTGCTACGGTAATGATATAAAACAGCAGTGAGGCAAAAGTGCAATAACTAAGTAGGTCGCCATAGGTGCCACTCAAACACAAAGCACTTGCCCAAAAAGCTTGCATCCATAGTGCATTTGCTGGAACATTTTTTTGATTGAGTTTGGCCGCACTTTTGAAAAACAATCCTTGATCAGCCATGGCTTTATACAATCGGCTACCAGCGAGAATTAACCCATTGTTACAACCAAAAGTACTTACTATGATCAAAGTGGCCATAAATACCAATCCCATCATTCCCGCCTCTGCGTTTTGGGCAGATCCCATCAACACTGAAGACGCAGCAACACCAACCCGATCTTGGTCTGCATGGGCAATTCCCAATGTAAAATTACTAGACAAACCGTTGGGACCAACTGTGGCCATCGCATCGCTTAAATTGAGGCCTTTTAGGGGCAATACGGCCATGTATGCCACATTTGCTAGACAGTATACCACCGTAACAACGAAAGTGCCGTAAAGCAACGCCTTGGGAATTGTCTTGCTTGGTTTTTCTACTTCGCCCGACATAAATGTAATTCCCTGCCAAGCATCGGAGGAAAACAAACTTCCCACCATGGCGCTGGCAAATGCCAATAATAATCCAATGCCAGCCAAAGATTGCCAATGAGGAGCAAACTCGCCCAATTGAGCACCGCCCACACTTACACCATTGGGTTTTAGTGGATTCAAATCATCTGGTGACACATAATGTGAGGCCCCGGACGACATATTTTCCCAAAAATAATTTTTTACTCCATTGAAATTGCCGCCAAATAAAACATACAAACCGCCAACAATCAATGCGCTCAATGCAATCAATTTGGCCAGTGTAAATATACGTTGCACCCATTTTCCTTGTTGTATACCAAGACTATTAATCATTGTTAGCAAGAATATACTTGCAATGGCTAAGAGTTGACCTGCCAGCAATTTGAAAATTGTACCACAACAAACAAAACTGAAGACCACCTCTTCATGGTTCCAAGTAAAAATACCCAAATGTTTGGCGAAAGCCATCGCAACCGCAGCAATTACACCCGTTTGAATCACAGAAAACACGGCCCAACCGTATACAAATCCCATGCGTTTTCCATAAATACGAGTTACGAAATTGTACTGTCCGCCGGCATTGGGCATCATCGCCGCCAATTCACCAAAACTAAGTGCCGCCATGAGCGTGATCACACCTGTTAACACCCAAGCCAATAAAACCAACGGCCCACTTCCGAGTTGCCTGGTCATGTCGGATGTTACCAAAAATATCCCACTCCCTATCATACTGCCAGAAACCAGCAGTGTAGAATCAAACAATCCCAATTTTTTCGTTACGCTCATATTCTTTATAAAGGCATATTACAAAAAAGGCCTGGGGTTGCCAAGCCTTTTAATGAATATCAATGGGACTTAAGGTTTTTTATTTAGGCTGGAGTTTTTTCTTGAATAGGTAAAATATACTATCAAACCAACAATCATCCAAACTATCGCTGCTTTCAAAGTGAATGCATCTAAAGCGATAATCATTGCTGTACAAACCAGAATACCCAAAACTGGGACTAGGGGCACTAAAGGCGTTTTAAAAGGTCTAACCAATTCTGGATTCGTTTTACGCATCAACAAAATACCAATACATACTAAAATAAATGCGAACAAAGTTCCGAAAGATGTCAAATCGCCTGCAATGCTGCCAGGAACAAATGCAGCAAATGCGCCTACAAATATGAATAAAATCCAATTTGCTTTAAATGGCGTTTTGTATTTTGGATGCAATTCACCAAAGACTTTGGGAATTAATCCATCTTGACTCATTGAATAAAACACTCGGCTTTGGCCCATTAACATAACTAATATTACAGAAGAAAACCCTGCCAAAATTGCCAATGTTACACTTGTGCCAAGCCATTCATATCCACTCATATACGTTTTGATGACATAAGATACAGACGCTTCTTTACCTGCAGTAGCAAATTCGCTCCAATGAGCTACACCTGTTAGAACGTGACCAAAAAGAATATATAATACCGTACAAACGGCCAAAGACCCTAAAATGCCGATTGGCATGTCTCTTTTCGGATTTTTTGCTTCTTGCGCCGTTGTACTTACTGCATCAAATCCAATAAATGCAAAAAACACAATTGCAGCACCCCCAAGAACACCACCCCAACCCCATTTAAAGAATCCTTCATGGCCAATTGTGCCTTCTGGAATTAGATAAGGTGTGTGATTTTCTGGTTTAATAAATTGCCATCCAACAACAATAAAAACCAATACAATTGCAACTTTAACAAATACAATGACTGCATTTACGGTAGCAGATTCTTGGGTTCCTTTGATCAATAATAATGTTAAGGCCAATAGAATTATCAGAGCAGGAATATTCATTATTCCAGAGGTGATTGTAACTTGAGAAACAAGATCCGCCGGCAATTTTGCAAATTGATCAGCGTTTAAAAAACCTTTTTCTATTCCTATCCAGTTCCCTGGCAACGCTTGGATTTGTGTAATAACATCCGCTGATGCTTGGTACAGTTTTTCGAAGGGCGAGTGGCACCATTGATAGGGTATCGAATTCCCCAGCAGGTTATTTAAATATTCACTCCAAGCTATTGAAACTGTAGCCGCTCCTAAAGCATACTCCATAATTAATGCCCATCCAATTACCCAAGCAACCAACTCGCCCATTGTTACAAAACTGTAGGCATATGCGCTTCCGGAAATGGGTATCATCGCCGCAAATTCTGCATAGCATAATCCAGCAAAGGCACAACCAATTGCCGCAACAATAAAAGACAACGTAACTCCAGAACCAGCAGCATCAGTAGCGGCGGCAGCCGTTCTAACGAACAATCCAGCACCAATGATTGCACCAATTCCCAATGCGATTAAACTACCTGCACCCAAGGTACGTTTTAAATTACTTCCTTGCGCTTGCTGCAATAATGCATCCAATGATTTCTTTCTCCAAATAGACATGTTTGATTTTACTTAAAGAGCAAATATAAGGGTTTAGACTATTACACCCAATGCCTTACCCACTTTGGTAAATGCCGTAACTGCCTTGTCGATGTGCTCAAATTCATGCGCCGCACTCAACTGTACACGAATTCTGGCTTGATCTCTGGGTACCACAGGGAAGAAAAATCCGATAACATAAATTCCCTCTGCCAACAATGCACTTGCCATGTCCTGACTCAGTTTTGCATCGTACAACATCACAGGGACAATAGCGCTATCACCATCTTTAATATCAAATCCCGCGGCTTTAATTCCCGCCTTAAATCGTTTTACATTCTCCTCCAATTTGTCGCGCAAAGATGTGGTTTCATTCAACATTTTCAATACCTCGATGCTCGCGCCTACGATGCTTGGAGCCAATGAATTTGAGAATAAATAAGGACGACTTCGCTGACGTAACAGTTCGATAATTTCCTTTCTGCCGGTAGTATAACCACCCATGGCACCGCCCAAAGCTTTACCTAATGTACCCGTGATAATATCAACCCGACCCATCACATTGCAATATTCAGGCGTTCCCCGACCTGTAGCGCCAATGAATCCTGCGGCATGACACTCATCTATCATTACCATCGCATCAAATTTTTCAGCCAAATCACAAATTTTATCGAGTTTGGCTACAGAACCATCCATGGAGAAAACGCCATCGGTAACCACCAATATAAAGCGAGCACCTTTATCCCGTGCGGCAATCAATTGGGTTTCCAAATCGGCCATGTTGTTGTTTTCGTATCTGAAACGCATCGCCTTACACAAACGAACCCCATCAATGATAGAGGCATGGTTCAAACTATCAGAAATAATGGCATCCTGTTCTCCCAATAATGGTTCAAAAACGCCACCGTTTGCATCAAAAGCCGCCGCATATAAAATGGTATCCTCTGTGCCATAAAATTCTGCAATTTTGGCCTCCAAATCCTTATGAATATCTTGGGTACCGCAAATAAATCGCACACTGCTCAAACCAAACCCATGGGTATCAATGGCACGCTTGGCCGCCTCAACAACGCGTGGATGACTGCTGAGTCCCAAGTAATTATTGGAACAAAAATTCAACACTTCGCTGCCATCCGCCAATTTAATTACGGCGTCTTGCGGGGTTGTAATGATGCGTTCTTTTTTGAATAATCCGGCTTCTTCGATGCTTTTCAGCTCAGCCGCCAAGTGTTGTTTAATGGCTCCGTACATTGGTCTATAAAAAACAAAAATACGATTTTAACGTTTAAAATAAACCCATCGTGGCCTTAATTTCCTCAATCACCATGCGATCATTACTCAAACGAGGTACTTTGTTCTGTCCGCCCAGTTTTCCCTTCGATTTCAACCAATCGTGGAAAGTGTTCTTTGGCACCGAAATTACTTTTGGCAACTTCATTACGATATCCCCTTGGCGTTTTGCTTGATAGTCTTCATTCGCCCGCTTTAACGCAGAGTCCAAAATCCGAATAAAATCCTCAAACGATGTGGGTTCTTTGCTAAATTCAATCAGCCATTCATGACCCGCATCGCCTTGATTAGACAAATAAATCGGTCCGGCAGAGTAATCGGTTACAATCGCTGCGGTTTCCTTTGATGCAATTGCGATGGCCGATTCTGCATTTTCAATCACCAACTCCTCCCCAAAAGCATTGATAAATAATTTCGTTCTACCCGTAATTTTAAACGTGTAGGGCTTGGTATCTGTGAATAAGACCGTATCTCCAATCACATATCGCCAGAGTCCGCCCACCGTAGTAATGACCACCGCATAATTCACTCCAATCACAACATCGCTCAAAGGAATGATATACTCTTCGCCCTTTGAAACTGGATAAAACTCATAAAAAACACCATGATGCGTCATCAAGAGCAAGTCCGATTTTCCCGGTGACGCTTGCAATCCAAAAAATCCCTCACTTGCATTGTAAGTCTCAAAATAATTCATCTTGTTGGATGGAATCAGCGATGCAAATTGGTCTTTATAAGGCTCAAAACTCACGCCCCCATGCAAAAAAAGCTCTAAATTGGGCCATATTGCAAGGATGTTATTTTTCCCAGTAATTTCCAACAATCGATTTAATAATACCAAAGTCCAGGTGGGAACACCGCTCATGCTCGTCACGTTTTCTTGATAAACAGATTGTGCCATTTTTTCCAATTTCTCCTCCCAGTTTTCGATCATCGCAATTTCCATGTCTGGCGTACTTTTCCAATTCACCCAAGCTGGCAAGTGATTCATCAACACAGCACTCAAATCCCCATAAAACGCATTTTGATTTAACGCATTTACACGATGACTTCCGCCGATGAGCAAACCCTTTCCTCTAAAAATTTCAGTTTCAGGGAAAAAAGCACAATATTGCGTTAGCGTTTCTCTACTGCATTCGTAATGATTGTATTCCAAGCTCTCAAAACTCATGGGAATAAACTTGGACACATTGCTTGTAGTTCCACTACTCTTAGCATACCAAACGATATCACCCGGCCATAACAATTGCTGTTCCCCCGCCATATTGCGATCAATCCAAGGTTTTAAATCCTCATAAACTACAACAGGGACTTTGGCACGAAAATCATCGTAAGTACTGTTCTCTGAAATTTGATATTTTTCACCATAGCGCGTATTCGATAATCGCTCTATTAACTCTACAAGTAATTCTTCCTGCTTCTGATCTGCGCGTTCTAAGTTCATACGCAGATCCTGACTGCGTTGCTTAAAATACCAATTGATAACGGGTGAAATCATGGTTCAATCAGTCCATCTCTGAGGCGCACGATTTTTTTTGCATGTTTTGCAATTTCTTCTTCATGCGTAACCAATACAATCGTATTTCCAGCGGCATGTATTTCTTCAAACAATGCCATAATCTCATGCGATGTTTGAGTGTCTAAATTTCCCGTAGGCTCATCGGCTAACAATAAGCTAGGATTATTGATTAATGCCCGGGCTACTGCAACCCGCTGTCTTTGACCGCCAGATAATTCATTGGGCTTGTGATGAAATCGATCGCCAAGTCCTACCTTATTTAAAGTTTCAGCAGCCCTTTCATTTCTTTCTCTTAAAGGTATGCCAGCATATACCAAAGGCAAAGCAACATTTTCTAATGCTGTGAGTCTCGTTAGGAGATTAAATGTTTGAAATACAAATCCGATTTCATCATTTCTAACCTTACTTAAATCCACGTCGCTCATCTTACTCACTTCCTTTCCATTAAGCCAATATTCTCCCTGCGATGGCGTATCCAAACAACCAATTACATTCATTAATGTACTCTTACCAGATCCAGAGGGGCCCATCAATGCAACATATTCACCTCTTTGAATTTCTAAATCGATTTTTTTTAGAGCGTGCACAGTCTGCGCACCCAAAACATAGGTTTTTCGGATATTGAGTAACGATATTAATGCCCTAGACATTACCGTCTATTACTTTGGGAACCCTGAAAAAATCGCTATCACTCTTGGGGGCATTTTTTAAGGCTTCCTCGTGGGTGATGGTCTGAATCACGATGTCTTCTCGTAAGATCGTATGACTGTCTGTAAGATAAATCAAAGGTTCAATTCCTTCTGTGTCAACAGATTTTAACTGTTCACACATCACCAAGATTTTCTCGAGGTCCTCTTGCATCTTTACCAATCCAGGGCCTTCAAATCGCAATCTTGCCAAATGGGCCAATTCCCTAACGCGCTGTTCTGTGATTTTCATATTACGCCTACTGATTTCAGTTGTGAAGATATAACATCATAGACCTTTTTTTGCAGTGCGGGTATATCCTCCAACGACAAACCTTGGGTTTCAATCGGTGTATGCACAAACATTCTCATTTTTCCGGGCGATCCCTTAAAATTATCGAGGTCAAATCGGTCCAAATTGTCTGGCAATGTTACAGGAACTATCGGCACTTGCTTTTCAATGGCTAAACGAAATGCCCCAACTTTGAATGGAAATTTAAGTTTGGGTGCATCATGAGGAATTCGGCCTTCAGGATAAATAATAAGATTTGCTCCCAAACTATCCATTTGCTCCCCTGCCTCTTCATAAGCTCTATATGATCCCCTAATACTCTCACGCTTTACAGCAATATCTAGAGTTCTAAACCAAATGCCAAAAAGTGGAATCTCTGCAAGTTCGGCTTTGCCCATAAAGAAGTTAAACCCAGGCAAAAAACTTCCACAACATACAATATCAATGTAAGAGATATGATTTGAACAAAATACGAATTGCTGATTTTTTGGCAATGGCGATTCATATGTCACCTTGGGTATGATAAATCCCAAATAGCAACAGGTTGTACCCCAAAACCGACGTAAGTAGTGGGCATATCTGTACGTTTTCGGTGAAATAAACAACAACAACAAGGGTATATAAATCAATAAAAACACTAAAACGAACCAAAGGCCCGCCCAAACCAACCAAAGTATAGTAAAAAATTTCCTCATCCGCTACGAAACTATGACGTTTGCTTGTGGTTCCAAACAAACACGATTAAGCATACAACCATTCCCGTGGAGACGCACATCATTAATTCAAAACCGCCAAAAGCAGATGGGCCGATTTTAACCTCAAAATTCTCTTTCAACGTTGATTTTTGTTTTGCCTTATCTGCTACTAAAACAGATTCATCTCCATCAACCGATTTGTCGATTGCGGCATATTGCAGCGACCGCCAATCTTCTATGATTTCCTTTTTATTGTTATAAATGTGCTGATAAGCAGCAATGTTCGTTCCCGCCATAATGAGAGACATCATCAAAGAGAAAAACAAAGCTTTGCCCATATTGATAGGTTTTTCACTTTGCGTTTGCATTAAGCTCTTCACAAATAGATAAACACCAACGCCAGGAATTACCAAATTAAAAAACATGGGGAAAAAGGCGGCGGCAGAATTGGAACGATACAAACCATTGAGATATTGAACCAATAACATTGAGGCGCTTAATGAACCAAAAGCAATCCCGTAAATAAATACACGTTTAAACACCTTGCAAAAATAGGATAAGGAAGGGCAAAATCCGTCCCGCAAAAAAACTAAGCAATTCTTGAATTACGCCAAATCGTCGTCCTGACGATCGTATTCATCAAAATTGTACTCAGGCAACAAAGTGGTTTTAACGTGACCAATGGTTTCTGCTAAGCCATCACTGAACTTATTGAAGTCCTCTTTGTATAAATGAATTTTCATTTTAATAAAATTGCCATCATCGAATTTACTGCGCTTACTTTCCGTAATAGTAATGTAATAATCATTGTTACGCGTAGCCTTTACGTCAAAAAAGTAAGTCCGTTTTCCAGCACGTACTCGCTTTGAAAAGATCTCTTCTTGCGAATCTCTGTTGTAATTTTCTTCCTGCATCATCTTCTTTTTATTCAGAGAAATTATTTCTCGTGGCAAATATGCAAAAATTATTGAGGTTGTGTATATAAAATTATTATAATTTTTTTAGAGGTATCAATTCTACGCTTTTACACGCCTTCTATTTGGTTTTCAGCACTTTGACTGTCATTTAAATTTTTATAGTATTCACAACTCACAAGTAATTCATCATGTGTACCCATATAAGTGAGGCTGCCTTCGTCCAATACCAAGATGCGATTGGCCATTTTTAATGGGGCAATTCGATGCGATACCACTACGGCCGTACTTTGTTTTAACCAACCCTGTAATTGGTCAATGATATTTCGTTCCGTCTCGGAATCTACGGCACTTAAGCAATCGTCGAGAATATAAAATTGCGCCTTTTTGATCAAAGCCCTAGCCAAACTCACTCGCTGCTTTTGACCTCCAGATAAACTTACACCCCTTTCGCCCAATATCGTATCTAAACCTTTTGGCCATTGAGAGATATCATTTAATAACCCCGATGCGGCAACTGCTCTTTGCAATTCTTCATCGCTAGCCTTGCCATCCTCCAGACCAAATGCAATGTTTTCTCGAATGGATTCCGAAAATAAAAATACGTCCTGGGGTACGTAGGCCAAATGTCGACGATAATCTGTCAAATCGATTTCAGCCAACGGAACGCCATCAAATGATATAGATTTTGCTTCGGCACTGCCATAGTACATCGCCGCTAGTAACTGCGCCAAAGTGGATTTACCCGACCCTGTTTTTCCAGTAATCCCAATGATTTCGCCTTTTTTAATTGTAAAATTTACGCCATTTAACGACATCAATGTTTTGCCTTCATAGGTAAATGACAAATTGTTCACGGCAATTTCTGATGACAGTGCAAACGGCTTACCGACTTCTGTTTGATGCGATTCGACTTTCAAAAATTCGTTGATGCGCTTTTGACTTGCCGCCGCCTTCTGCACCAATGCCGTTGTCCAACCCAAACTTGCTACCGGCCAAATCAACATATTTAAATAGATCACAAACTCTGCCAAGTTTCCCGGTGTAAACGTGCCATCTTCTACCGCCTTTCCACCCAAATAAATCACCAACAACGTACTCAAACCCATTAACAATAGCATCAAAGGGAAAAACATCGCGTTGATTTTCGCCAAATCCATATTTCGACGTTTGTATTCTTCGCCCTCCTCTTGAAATTTCTTACTGAATGTGGCTTCCATACCAAAAGATTTGATAATGCGAATACCCGCAAAAGTTTCTTGGGCGCTGGCCGTTAGCAACGACAATTGTTCTTGAATCACTTTGTTGCCAAGATTCATCCGCTTACTCACTTGATAAATAGAAACCGACAAAATCGGCAATGGCAATAACACCCAAAGCGTTAGACTCGCATTGGCTTGAACCATTTGATATATCACCACCACAAACGTGAAAAGCATATTGGCGAAATACATAATCGACGGACCAATATACATCCTCACATTGGAGACATCTTCGCTCATACGAGAAAGTAAATCTCCGGTCATGTGTTTTCGATAAAACCCTTCACCCAGTTGCTGATACTTATCGTATAGAACATTTTTTAGATCGTACTCTACTTTACGCGAAACCACAATGAGTGTCTGACGCATGTAATACATAAAAATACCTCTAATTACAGAAACAAGAAGGATTGCAATGCCAAAAATCAAAGCCGTCTTAAAAATCAACCCCATCACCAAAGAATCGCCAGAGCCACTAATCCAAATTGATTGCTTTAATGCCTCATCCAAGCCTAACCGAACCAAAACGGGAACGGAAGCAGAAAAAATGTTCGTAAGCAAAATAAATAAAATGCCCAAACTCATGGGGATGGCGTATTTTTTCAAATACTGATTTAAAAAATAGAGTTCCCGCATAAAGAGATCACAAAGGTACTAACTGCATTGCAGGTGAAGTTGGAAATTGCAGGTGAATTTTTGATTCTTTAAGGATTATTTCTTTCGATAAAGCGATAATATTCGAAACTTTTTCGAACTGATATCCACATTTTTAATAATGTTTCTTATCTTTGCGTCCCATTTGAGAAAGCCATGCACTTAACTGCTGATAGAAAGAAAGAAATTTTTACCGCCTTCGGAGGCGCTGAAACCAATACTGGTAGCACCGAAGCACAAATTGCAATGTTCACTGAGAGAATCAATTTTATCAGTGCGCACTTGAAGGAATTCCGCAAAGACAAAAGCGCGGAATTGTCTTTGATTAAGTTGGTTGGTAAGCGTAGAAGCTTATTGAACTACTTGATGATGAAAGACATCTTCAAATACAGAGCGTTGATTAAAGAATTGGGCTTGCGTAAGTAAGTTCAGTCTTTTATACCTTTTACGATTAAAGAAAAGCCCCGTTCGCCTTGCGAAGAGGGGCTTTTTATTTAAGAAATTATAAAATAATGTTTAAAATACACAAAAAACAATTCGACACTGGTGATGGTAAAATCATCGAGATCGAAACCGGAAAATTGGCTCGTCAAGCCCACGGTAGCTGCGTAGTGAAAGTTGGGAAAACAATGATCTTGGCCTCTGTAGTTTCTAACTACGATGCAAAAGAAGGTGTTGATTTTCTTCCTTTAAGCGTTGACTATCAAGAAAAATTTGCTGCTGTAGGGCGTATCCCAGGTAGCTTCTTGCGTCGTGAAGCACGTTTGTCTGACTACGAAATCTTGATTTCTCGTTTGGTAGACCGTTGCTTGCGCCCTTTGTTCCCAGAAGATTATCATGCCGACACCCAAGTAATGTTGACTTTGATTTCTTCCGATGAGAACATCCTTCCAGATAGTTATGTTGGATTGGCAGCTTCTGCCGCTCTGATGTTGACTGATATTCCTTTTTTGGGACCTATTTCTGAAGTTCGTGTGGGTAGAATCGATGGCAAGTTCATCGTGAACCCTACAAGAGAAGAATTGGCAATGTCTGACATCGACATGTTGGTTGGTGGAACAGCCAACGACTTGAACATGGTTGAAGGTGAATTGAAAGAATTGTCTGAAGAAGAGTTCTTGGAAGCCTTAAAGTTTGGTCATGAAGCTGTAAAATTACAGTGTGCTGCCCAAATGGAATTGTTGGCTGAAATGGGTGGTCGCAAACCCGTTCGTGAATACAACCATGAAGACAATGATGCTGAACTTCGCGAGCGTGTAATTGCAGAAACCTCTGCAGACATTCGTAAAGTGGCAGAAAGTGGTGCACCAAAAAACGAGCGTACTGCAGCGTTTAAGACCATCATTGCTGACTATTGCAAGCAGTTCGAAGGACATGAACAAGCCGCTCGTATGGTTCGTTTGGTCAAGAAATACTTCCACGAAGCGGAATACAACCAAATGCGTGAGATGATTTTGGATAGCGGTCGCCGTTTGGATGGTCGTTCTACAACCCAAGTTCGTCCTATCTATAGTGAAGTAGATTATTTGCCAGCAGCGCACGGTTCTGCTATGTTTACGCGTGGTGAAACTCAATCATTAACAACAGTTACTTTGGGTGGTAAAATGGATGAGCAATTGATGGATGCTCCAATGTTGCACGGACATAGCCGTTTGATGTTACATTATAACTTCCCTGGTTTTTCAACGGGCGAAGTAAGACCCAACCGCGGTCCTGGACGTCGCGAAATTGGTCACGGAAACTTGGCGTTGCGTGGTTTGAAAGCCATGTTGCCTATCGATGTTCCTTATGTAATTCGTATTGTAAGTGATATTTTAGAGTCTAATGGTTCTTCTTCTATGGCAACGGTTTGTGCCGGTTCTATGGCGTTGATGGATTCTGGTATCCCAATGCAAAAGCCTGTTGGCGGTATTGCTATGGGTTTGATTACGGATGAATCTGGACGTTACACGGTGTTAACCGATATCTTGGGTGATGAAGATCACTTGGGCGATATGGATTTCAAAGTAGTTGGAACTACCGAAGGTATCACTGCTTGTCAGATGGATATCAAAATCAACGGTTTGAAGTGGGAAATGGTTGCTCAGGCTTTGAAACAAGCCAAAGACGGTCGTTTGCACATTTTGGGCGAAATGGCTAAAACCATTACTGCGGGTAAGCCAGAATTGAAGCCTCACACTCCACGTGTTGAAATGATCGTGATCGACAAAGAATTCATCGGTGCGGTTATCGGACCAGGAGGAAAAATCATTCAAGACATTCAAGCTCGTACAGGTACTAACATCTCTATCGAAGAGCGTGATGGCAAAGGATATGTAGAAATTTTGAGTAACGATGGCGATAGCATGGCAGCAGCAGTTGCGATTGTAAATGGCATTGTTGCAATTCCTGAAGTGGGTGGAACATACACCGGAAAAGTTAAAACCATTACTGAATTTGGCGCTTTTGTTGAATTCATGCCTGGTAAAGACGGATTGTTGCACATCAGCGAAATCTCTTACGAGCGTGTTTCTACAATGGAAGGCGTATTTAACGAAGGAGATGAAGTTACTGTTCAATTGGTAGAGGTAGATCAGCGTTCAGGCAAGTATCGTTTGAGCATGAAGTCGTTGACACCAAAGCCAGAGGGTTATGTAGAGCGCGAGCGTGCTCCACGTCCTGACGGTGGCAGAGGCGGTCGTGATGGTGGCCGTGGTGGCCGCGACGGAGGTCGTGACAACCGCAGCCGTCGTTAATTCTGCTTGAACACAGTTTTAACTATTATACATTGAAAAAGGGAGGCAAAGCCTCCCTTTTTTTTAACATAGATTTATTCATCTAAAGAAGCCAATATCACCATCTAAAGAAGCGCCAAAGTCATGAGAAGAAAAGGACTCCCATGTCAGAAAAACAGGTATTTGTTTTAATTATCCAGCCGTTTTTTTTCTTGAGCAATTTTCACCAACACATACACAGAGATTGCCCACAACAAAATACAAGGAAACGCTTTCAACTGCGCGGTTTCAACGATCCAGAATCGCATCGCTTTTGGATAGATATCTGTAGGGCCAAGCATCGTGAATAGGAACATCATAATAAATGCCGCAATCCAAGGCGAATTTTGAAAACTTAGGTGTCGACGCCAACCGAAGTTTTGAGCTGCGTTGTATGACTGATTCATTGAATCAATTGGGTTGTTCCGAACATCATCCAACTGGGTGTTTTTGGCAGAATCAAAATCGGCATTATTCATGAACTTGACCTGCGAAAAGGCCAACATCGCGCCGCCAACAGCAATAACATATGTCGCAGATTCAGCCATATGATTAAAAATAACCATCCATAGGAGCCAAGACGCTGCAAAAAGGAACTGCCAACGTTCAAGGCTTCTAGAATTGATCTGTTGAAGAGAGCCGGAGCGCCATAGTTTTTGTTTGATGATAAGCACCAACAATGGGATGCATTGCAAGCCCAATCCAAGCATCAAAATGAGATTTTTGTTAGGCCTGAGTCCGAACCACTGCTGCAGCCACCCCATCACCGAATATTTCACGAAGTAGCCATGGTCATGGGCCAAAAGGTTGAACATGGACGCATACTGTCTTTGTAATCCTTCCCACCCTAGAACAGGCAATGGCAGCAGATACAGTGCGCCAAATATCAACGGAACTCTGAACAAGGACTTCTTAAATGCACCGGGAAAAACCAACAACATCGCAAAGAACAAAACGCCAAAAAGTTTAATGAATGCGGTGAGCCAAATAAACAATACGGCTTGCGATATTCGGCCATTTTGCATTGCGACGAAAGCAAACAATAACAAACCTAGCATTAGACCATTGCTTTGGCTGTTTAATGCACTTGTAAAGCCTTCTAATAGCAAAAGTGTAGACATGGCGGCCTTTACGCGGCCCGATATTCCCTGTAACTTATAAATGGCAAAAGCGGGTAGCAGAATATTCAATGCTGTCCAGATGGAATATCCCAAAAAATCTGGCAACATGGAAAATGGAGCAAACAAAAGGGCAAATGTGGGCGGGTATTTGAATAAATCGTATTGTTCCAAAGGATAGTGGATGTATAGATCTTTATGCGCAATCAGGTGAAAAAACGATTGTTTGAAGATGATGTAGTTGTTGTAATGGCTATAAAATCCGCCGTCTGCAAATAGGTCGCCCCAAGGTAAACTCAAATTTCGAAGTGAAATAAAAACAATGGCAGCGACATACAGTAGAACAACAATTCTCATGCTCCCCACTCTTTGAAAAACTTGCTCTGTTATTTTCTTTATCACGATACCTTGCGCTTGTGACCAAGCCTTTGTTAAAACACGGCTAATTTACTCGAAATAATTTTAGAGTGCTATGATTAGTTCGGTCGTCAATTTAACGGAAGAGGGGGGCAAATGCCCCCCTCTTCCGTTATGTAAATTTTTAAAATGCCTTATTTCACACGAACTCCGTTTTGGAATCCTGCAATAAATGCATCTGAATAACCCAAACCGCGAACACGTGCCTTCTCTGACAACGCCTCCATTTCAGAATTAAATACCTTAACTGTGCAATATTTATAATATCCACTCTGTTGATATTCATAAACAGAACCAAGTCCTTTATCCGTAAAGGTTTTAACTGGTATTTGTGTTTTTGAAATTGTGAACTGAATGCGATACTGAACCTTGGTTCCAGTTACAATCGGTGTTAAAATATTGCTACTTGGAGTTGCCGTGCGCTGAACTACAGGTTCTGAAACTGTAAGCGTTTGATTTCCTGTTTTAACATTGCTTATAGGGTTTGTACCACCTGTATTATTCGACTGTTGACCAGGCAAACAAGCAGGGGCTTCCACTATGTCTGGAATGCCATCTTCGTCTGAATCTGTATCCACGTAATCTGGCTTACCATCACTGTCTGAATCTGCAGGCGCTGATGCAACTTTGCCTTTTTCCATAGAATCAGGAATGGTATCACCATCAGAATCAGTATCTAAGAAATTGGGTTTGCCATCCTTGTCTGTATCAATCCTGCCTTCAACACTATCACTGATGCCATCGCCGTCTGCATCCAAATCAAGATAGTTAGACGATCCATCACGATCCAAATCTTCTGAGCCTTCCCCTTTGTCTGGAATACCATCATTGTCTGAATCTGTATCCAAGAAATCAGGTTGTGAATCTTTATCTGAATCTTTGGTGCCTTCTGTTTTATCATCAATGCCATCACCATCAGAATCAGTATCAATCAAGTTGGCCTTGCCATCTTTATCTGCGTCTCCAGTCTTCTCGATGCCATCTGCGATGCCATCACCATCTGAATCACGATCTAAGAAGTTTGGAATACCATCCTTGTCAGTATCTGTTCTACCTTCTGCAGCATCCGGAATGCCGTCATTGTCTGAATCCGTATCCAAATAATCGGGAATACCATCTGCATCCGCATCGCCACAAATCATAGATTTCTGAGAAATATCGGCCAATGCAGCGTCCGAGGCTTTTGTTGCAGAGGCAGTATTTGTACTAGAACCATCGGCATTCTGAACTTTTTTCGCTGTATCTACCACATTTGATACTGGTGTACAAGGAACAATCGCACGAATAATAAACTCGGTTCTACGGTTTACGGCGTGTTCTTCATCTGAACATGTAACTCCGTCTAAACACCTGTTCAAAATATTGGTTTCCCCGTTACCTTTATATCCAATTCGAGATGCATCAACTCCGCGATTTACAACATAATCATAAGCGGCCTTGGCACGACTTTCAGACAAATTCTGGTTAAATGCCGCTGTTGCTTTGCTATCTGTATGCGAGCCCAATTCAACACTTAAACCCTGATTATCCTGCATGATAACTACCAGTTTGTCTAGATCTCTCTTGCTCTCATCTGTGATATCAAATTTCGCAGAAGCATAATGGATTGGTTTGATATCGAACAATTTTCCCAAATCATCTCCCACTTTATAGGCCTTCGCTTTCAAAACAATTTTTCGTGATCCATCTTCCAAATCCACTACACTATCAGCAGTTGCATAACGATAGCCACAAGGGTGGGATGATACCTGTAAATTAGGATTGGCATCTTGTGGTGCAATCCCGAAAAATGAGTAAGCTCCTTTGTCATCTGTAAGACCTTTGGTCGCAATTTCACTGTCGTTCAAATCATCAATGGCCACATCAGCCCCTTTAACTGGTAAACCCGTTTCCTCATCAATCACTTCTACGATAACTGGGCTTTCTTTTGACTTCTCAATTTCTTGTTCAGAAGGACCAACCCAACGTAAGAAATATAAATTGTCATCATACCCCTTGCTCAAACGATTAGAGCTCAAAGTTCCCCAGGCATCCCGGTCGTGAATTTGTGCAGCAAAATCATCATACGCAGAGTTGATAGGTCTTCCTGCATTCAACACCAACTTGGTATTGCCATCGATGAAAAAGAGATCCAATCCACCAAAACCCAAATGTCCATCAGAAGAAAAATAGAATTGTCCAGAATCACTAAAACTCGGAAAATTGTCGCGAAGTGCTGTATTAATTTCGGATCCCATGTTCTTGGCCTCACCAATTTTAATTCCATTTTTATCGCTCTGTAAAATAGGAGCTTCGTATAAGTCTGATTTTCCAAATCCACCGGGCATATCTGAAACAAATACCACCTTTGATCCATCCGGTGAAATAACTAAATCCGCTACTGAAAATTCAATATTGTTCAATTGAAACGGAATTTCGATCCATTTTTTTGTGAGAGCATTTTGACGCATTGCAAATACTTGCAATACCCTTTCGCGTTTCGCATTCTTTTTTGTTGCATTACGAGTAATATAAATAAAACCTGTATTAACATCTACAAAACTCACATGTTGATGCACTCCGTTTTTATTATTGGTTAATTCAGAAGTCAGGCCCAATGAACTATCCCCATACTGTGCTTTGAAAATTTTATAGTATGGCTGCTCATGCCATGTGGAAATAGATTTTTGCAAGCCATTTTCGGTGTGTGTAGAATAATACGCGTTACCTTTTTTATCTGGAACCAATGCGTATTCTCCAAATTTTGTATTGCTCGGAAATGGTTTTACAGAGTAAAATGTGGAAAAATCATTTTCGGCCCAATAATTTTCAGCCGTCTTATTTTGGTCAATAAATTCTTGGCTTAGCTCATTATAAAATGGTTGCGATGCGTATTCTGTGGATTTTAAAAGCAATAACAAACTATCTGACAAAAGATAGTTTTCCATTTTTCTTGCAACCAAGGCAAAACAAAGTTTATCATAACTATCTGTCTGGTCCGCAAAATTTACAAATAGTTCCGAATAAGATTCGAAAGCCAAGGCGTTATTCTCAACTTGAGCCAAAGAATAAGCCAACGCCCTCTGATGAGGATAATCCGATTTTTTTGCGATTGCCTTGCCCCCATTTTGACTGATGATTTTGGTGTAATTATACGTGTAAATATCATCGACCAATTTTTTCTGAGCCAATAGACTTGTAATTGTTAGAAATACCGCTACAACAACTGTAACTATATACTTAGATATCTTCATGTTTGTTTTAAGTTAATTTTTATATTAGAAATAACGTGGCACTTTCATGCGACTGTTTGACTTATAAGGAATCATGTATTGCAAGCCAAATTCATGAGATCCTCTTACATATTGATTCAATGGGGCCGTTTTGCTATCGTAAGAATACATGAATTTAAAGTAAGGATTGAGTTGGGCAGTGGCCATTAGGCCAATATCGCCGCCAGTTCTATAAAACGCACCAATGGACCCAAAATCCTTGTACAAGGCATGCAAATTCAAATCTGCCTGCATAGGCACACCATTCACAAATTTGATCTGCGTTGTGGCTTTCAATTTTAAATCATAATCAACGTCAAACACCATACCTCCCGTTGCATAATAATGCGTTTGAGAAATATAATTGAGGTTGATTCCAGAAGCCGTTGTATTGGGTGAAACAAAAACCATCCTCGGTGCACTAATAGCCGCGAAGAACTTCTCTGAATATAGATAAACTCCAAACCCCGTTAAAGGTGCAGTAATGGAGTAGTCATCGCGATAAGAAACATCCGTAGGATTTTGCAATTGAAGTTTTGATAATTCAGCGCGATAATTATAAGCGCCCAACCTCAAACCAACTGCCAATCGCAAATCACGCGTGATTTGTTTGTGATACGCAATATTTCCCGCAACTTCTGTTTCTCCAAATGGCGATGCAACCGCGAATTTTCCGATTTTTCCTGTTTGAACATTCAATCCAACAGCAAAATCTCTGAAAGCAGGTGCTTGAGAAATTGGGGTGTGAATTGCCAAACTTTGGTATTTGGGCGCTCCTGGGTAGTTGGCCCATTGAATTCTCGACAGAGCGCTAGCAACCAAGGTTCTTTTAGTCCCAGCATAAGCTGGATTCGTTGCCATTGAATTAAAATCATAATGGGTGTACATCTGCTCTTGCTGTGCAGTCAGTTTTGATGCCATCAAACAACCAATGACAACCAATACCCTTAATTTATTATTAATCATGAATTTCATGTTTTACGATGCTTTTAGTTTTTGATATAAAGATTTTGAGAAACTGTTCTGTCAGCGTATTTGAAAATCAAATAGTAAACTCCCTCTGGTAATGCTTGGCCAGTTTGGGTTGCTTTTCCATCCCAGTCATTTTTATATCCAATACCCGAATTGAATACTTCCAGACCCCAGCGGTTAAATATAATGATTTGAGGTTTGCTAAATACTTTTGATTTCAGACCGCGCACATATAGCTGATCATTAATGCCATCTCCATTTGGCGAAATGCCTTCTGCAATAAAGAAATCTGGGTCTATGTAATCGGCAACTTTATCGTTATCGATGTCTTTGGTGCCTTCTTGGCTATCTAACAATTCATCATCATCAGAATCTAAGTCGCGCCAATTGCCAATACCATCACCATCGGTATCAACCGTTCCTTCTGTTTTATCGTCGATGCCGTCACCGTCGGAATCCAAATCTAAGTAATCGGCAGTGCCATCTGAGTCTGTATCGGTAGTGCCTTCAATTTTATCACTGATACCATCACCATCAGAATCTAGGTCACGCCAATTGCCTGTTCCATCACCATCAGTGTCGGTAGTGCCTTCAATTTTATCACTAATGCCGTCGCCATCAGAATCTAAGTCGCGCCAGTCACCAGTACCATCACCATCGGTATCAACCGTTCCTTCAACACTATCCAAGATACCATCACCATCGGAGTCAAGATCTAAGTAGTCTGAAATTCCATCACCATCGGTATCAACCGTTCCTTCGATTTTATCACTGATTCCATCGCCATCAGAATCTAGATCCAACCAATTTCCTTGTGAATCGCCATCAGCGTCAGCACTGCCCTCGGTTTTATCTAAGATGCCATCGCCATCAGAATCCAGATCTAACCAGTTGCCAATACCGTCGCCGTCAAAGTCGTTGGTACCTTCCAAACTATCAAGGATTCCATCACCATCCGAATCAGTGTCCCTCCAATTGCCAATGCCATCACCATCGGTATCGGTGGTTCCTTCAATACTGTCTAAAATATTATCACCATCAGAATCGATATCAATCCAATCACCTTTCCCGTCACCATCGGTATCAACAATGCCCTCCGTTTGATCGCTGATGCCATCGTTGTCAGAGTCTAAATCGCGCCAATTTCCAATGCCATCGCCATCGGTATCGGTGGTTCCTTCAATTTTATCAGAAATACCATCATTGTCTGAATCCAAATCACGCCAATCACCGGTACCATCGCTATCTGTATCAACAGTGCCCTCAATACTATCCAAGATTCCATCATTATCAGAATCTGTATCTAAGAAATCAGAAATACCGTCGCCATCTGTATCAACTGTACCTTCTGTTTGATCGCTAATTCCATCACCATCTGAGTCCAAGTCACGCCAGTTGCCTAAGCCATCGCCATCCGCATCATTGCTACCTTCAATTTTATCAGAGATACCATCATTGTCAGAATCTAAATCCCTCCAATCGCCAGTTCCATCGCCATCGGTATCAACGGTGCCTTCAAGAATATCAAGAATACCATCGGCATCAGAGTCTGTATCACGGAAATCAGAAACACCATCACCATCAGTATCTACTACATCTTCAATAGTATCTGAGATACCATCAGCATCGGAATCCAAATCCAAATAGTCTGGTTTACCATCACCATCGGTATCAACCGGTGTTGCCGGAGCGCTTCCAGCTTCAAAATCATCTTGAATGCCATCGTTATCAGAATCTAGATCGCGCCAATTGCCTTTTCCATCACCATCGGTATCAAGGGTGCCTTCTACGCTGTCTGGAATTCCATCGTTGTCGGCATCTAGATCTCTCCAATCACCTGATCCATCGCCATCGGTATCAACTGTTCCTTCGATTTTATCTGTGATTCCGTCATTGTCAGAATCCAAATCTCTCCAATCACCCTTTCCATCACCATCAGTATCAACTGTTCCTTCGATTTTATCTGTGATTCCGTCGTTATCTGAATCAGTGTCAATATAATCACCTTTTCCGTCTCCGTCTGTATCTACAATGCCTTCTGTTTTGTCACTAATACCATCGGCATCACTGTCAGTGTCTCTCCAATTTCCAACTCCATCGACATCTGTATCTACAATACCTTCTGTTTTGTCGCTAATACCATCGGCATCGGCATCCAAATCTTTGTAATCGGGGCTACCATCACCATCGGTATCAATCTCGCCATACCCTGAACCGCCATTGGCAACTGTTGGCACTCCTTGTGCATTTACAACCGGTGTACCAGTTCCAGCAATGCCATCATTGTCAGGATCGCTGCCATCTACCTCATAAATATCAGCAATGCCATCATTGTCTGAGTCTAAGTCTTTATAATTTGGAGCGCCATCACCATCATAATCTTTTGCTAGAATGGCTATTTCATTTTCGGTGAAATCCAATAATCCATCATTGTCCGAATCCATATCAGCGAAATCAAATACACCGTCACCATCTGTATCCTTTGATCCCTCGATATAGTCAGGTATCCCGTCACCATCAAAATCACGCGCTATCACAGTGACCTCTACTGTGTCTGGACCAATCAAATTACCCGATTTGTCTCGTGCCCATACAATCACCTTGTTTACACCAGTATCGGCAATGGTGTAATCTAATTTGCTTACGTCCAGCGTATCTATTCCACAATTGTCGAACAATAGAGCAATTACAGCATATTTAGACATTTTCGCATTGCCAGTTGTATCTAGATAAATGGTGTGATTTTTAACTTGAAGTACCGGTTTAATTGTATCTAATACTGTGACTTTTACCGTAGTCGTTGAAATATTCATGCTAGGGTCATAAGCCTTAACAGTAACAACATTGACTCCAATTTGATTACAATTGAAAAGCGTATCACTCAACTTCATGCTATCGATGTTACAGTTGTCGTAACTGCCATTATCAATATCCATTTTGTTTAGTTTAGCAGAGCCAAATTTATCTAAATACAATGTTGCCACCTTCAAACTAAGTGTTGGGCGAATAGTGTCTAAAACTGTGATTTTTAAGGATTTTGTAGCAATATTCCCATTAACATCCTTGGCAGAATAAGTGACTGTATTTAATCCCTTATTCAAGCAATTAAAGCTTGCCTTCGATAAAGTACGAGTAACACTTCCACAAGCATCCGTTGAGCCTAAATCTACACTATCAATAGAAAGATTTGCTAAGCCACTTGCATCCAAATAAACAGTGAAATTTCGGGTTGTGATTTTTGGTCGAGTTGTATCTATAACGTTAACGATAAAATTTATACTGTCCGAATTGGAATTTACATCAACAATTTTAAATTTCACTGTATTATAGCCAATATTACTGCAGTTAAACGTCGTTTTCGAAATAGACAATGACGCAATACCACAATTATCTGAGCTAACACTATCAGACATGTTTGCGGAAACATTAACACTTCC
>NSIB01000018.1 GCA_002737625.1 Flavobacteriales bacterium
CGGCATAGAGGCAACCCGCTGTGTCGTACGTTGCGGTGAAACCAAAATTGTCGCCTTGAGATCCACTATAAGTACTAAAAACGAGAATCGGATCGATGATTAATGTTTGTTGGGGGTCGTATTGTGCTACTTGTAAACGAATGACATTTTGAGAATCAATGGAATAAGATACGTTAACGGGTTTGGCCTTTTTGTTAAGAGGATTTTTTTGCGATGCGATGGGCTTTTGGATAATAAAGGCACCCACGGAATTTTGAATATGAATTTGGTTGTGCAGTATATTCCACTGATTGCTTTGATCCAATTGCAGGGCAATCAGTTTTGGATTGGCCCCAGGATGCAAAATCCAATCGAACTCTAAATTTTGATTATTGAAGTAGATGGCAACATCAATGTGAGGGTAGATGTTTTCCATTATAACTTTTGAAATGGGCTGAACGGCGGACTTCCAATTTTCTGGATCTTGGCCTAAGAAGTAATTCTCGTAAAATGGAGCGGGGTCTAGGAATTGAACTTTCGATGGCGATTGGCCTCCGGCGAACAAAATATCACTAATGTGGTATCGAACGCTGAACTGTGTGTCCTTCCCTCTGTAATGATGAACTTGGTGTTTATTTCCAATATCATCAGGGTGGTCCATTCGGATACGGATGCCATTTTGTGTAATAAAAACAGCCCCTCCTGGAATTACGGCTTGGGCGATACTTGAATTTTCCTCACCAAATTGGCCTATATTGGGGGTGAAATATAATTGTGGAAGCGTGTTTTGCTTGGGTAAATTAGCATTGATTTTCGCCTCCAATAGCAGGGAAAAAAATACGAGCGCAACCCAAAAAGCTTTTTTCACAGTGTAACAAAGTTATTGAAAACAAAAGTTGTTTCCACGTTGCACGGTGAGTGTACTTATTTTACTTCAAATTGCAATCCTAAGGCAATTTCAACGGTTTTTATTACGGTATTGAACGCATCTGAATTTTTGAATGTACCGGTAAATTGGAGATCTACATTTGTTGAATTAACTTGGATTTCTTTGCCGTAGCGGGTTTCAATTGCGTTAATTACATCTGTAATTGGGGCATTGGTGAAAATTAAGTTGCCAGACTCCCATTTCACAGCATCCACATTTACGTTAGAATCAAGGGTGAAGATATTGGAATGCTTATTAACCAAATTGTTGCGATTCAGATTCTCACGAACTCTCATTCCTTTGGTTAGAATGATTGATTCGAGTGTGGTATTGTTTGACAGCTTCTCAACTTTTACCTTACCGTGATTTACGGTTACTTGCAAGGCTTGGCCTGCATACGATTGGACATCAAATCCGGTTCCGATAACAGTAACTTTATTGTTGTTGGATTGAACTACAAAGGGAGCATTTGGATTTTTGGCAATTTCAAAATGCGCCATACCATTGAGGGTGATCTCTCGGGAATTTTCAGTAACAATGTATTCAATGCTTGAATTGGCATTCAAGGTAATGACACTGCCGTCTTTTATGGTAATTTGTTCAATTTGTTCGGCATTTGTGGCAAATTTTCCCGCATCCAATGTTTTATTCAAAGTTGTAAGCCAGAATGCCCAACTGCCTATTGCAAGGATTGCGATTGCAGCTGCAACACGCAAAAGACGTGAAGTGTTTTTATATATAGTAAACGGACTTTGGAGTTTTTTCTCTGCTGCGCGGGCGGCAGAAAACTTATTCCAGGCTTCGTTATTGCTGGCCTCGAATGAATATTTATAATTTTCTGTTACCTTGAGAATCTGATCGAAATCTGATTCTGGTTTGGAAGAATTGTTATGATTTAACATGTTGAATTAGTGATTAAGTTGAGGCATCAATGCCGATACTTGTTGTTTGATAATAGCCAATGTGGGTTTGAATTGTGGGTTTTTCTTTAACCATTCTTCAAGTTTCCGCAATTCTTCATCGTGCATTAGTCCTGCAGCGTATTTGGTGAAGATATTGCTTTCCAGTTGTTCTTTTGTCATGATTTTTATCGGGTAGGGTATGGATATACCGAGCCAATAACACATATTTTGTGGTTTACCCCCAAAAGAAGTTTAAAGAAGTTTAATTTTTTTTAAAAAGTGGGATTAAGTAATTATTAATCAATGTAATATAAAATAATTATTTTTTCAACAAATGGATATTCTCGATGATTTCAACCACGGAACGACCGTCCTCAGGGGTGGTAATACAGGGGGAATTGTGATTCATATTGTTAACTACTTCATTGATTACAAAATGATGATTTGCAGCACTTCCTTTATACTGCCCGTAGTCATTTGGCGGTGAAGATGCCCTCAGTGTAGGCATCTCGTAATTATTGATATCGCAATAGACCACGTCATTCATGTATTGACCGCCCAATTTTACCGTACCCTTTTCGGCGATTATTGTTATCGAGCTTTCAAAATTCTGGTTATAAAGACTGCTAGAGAAGCTCAAACTTCCCTTGCCTCGTTCACCAAACGAAAACAATACCTGTCCGCTATCGTCGAATTCTGTGAGATGCTGGTGGTTGAAATTTGAGAACTCGCTGTAGTTAATAGCAAGTGGCCCTAACAGCCAATAGGCCATATCTATGAAATGTGAAAACTGAGTAAATAGCACACCGCCGTCTAAATCCTCCGTTCCGTGCCAATGTCCCTTTTTGTAGTAGCGATGGTCCCGGTTCCAATAGCAAACCACTTGCACTTGAAAAATCTCTCCAAGGATTTTATCGTCAATGATCGATTTGATCCATTGAGATGGGGGAGAAAAGCGATTTTGCATAACGCAGAAAATGCGTTTGTTCCGTTTTTGTGCTTCTTGGATAATCGCATCACAGTCGTCGACTGATAATGCCATGGGTTTTTCCACCACTACGTGACAGCCCATGCTTAGGGCTTGTATCGCATGTTGGCAGTGATACCCATTGGGTGTAGCGATGCAAACAACTTGAATATTGCTGTGCTGCATTAGCATTTCTTCCACACTTTCGTACAAGGGCACTTGAAAATTTTGCATCGCTAAATCTTCGACATTTTTTATATCGGCAACAGCAACGAGTTCTGAACCTGGATTGGTTTGAATCATATGCGCATGTCGAGCCCCAATGTGCCCTAATCCAATGATACCAAATTTTATTGTTTCTTCTGCCATTTACGAATTGTGGGAGACAAAAATGCAGAACATTTGCCATAAATACGCATTCAATTATGAATCGGGGAGAAAAAGGTTTGGTAATATGGGTTGAACTGCCAAAATTTGTGGAAGTATGTCGACAGAAACAGTATTGGTGATTGGGTCGTGCGGACAGTTGGGCACGGAATTGGTTGAAGCGTTACGCGGAATTTATGGCGATGCAAATGTGATCGCGAGTGATGTCAAAAAATCCGATAATCCGGTTTTTGAAGGCGGCCCCTTTGAAACGTTGGATGTATTGGATGCCGCAGGATTGAATGCGCTAATTCAGAAATACAGACCCACGCAGGTATATCATTTGGCGGCCTTGTTGAGTGCCACTGCTGAGAAAAATCCTGAATTTGGATGGAAATTGAATATGGAGGGCTTGTTTCATGTGTTGAATGCCGCCCGAGATACTGGCATCATCAAGAGAGTTTATTGGCCTAGTAGTATCGCCGCTTTTGGACCAAACACAGAACGTTTTGGCACGCCTCAATATGGAACGATGGATCCCACAACGATCTATGGTATCAGTAAATTGGCGGGTGAATTATACGCTCAATATTATTTTAACCGTTGGGGGATTGATACGCGTAGTTTACGATATCCCGGTTTGATTGGTTATAAGAGTTCACCTGGCGGTGGAACTACAGATTATGCTGTTTCAATTTATCACGATGCGCTGCAGTCAGGTCATCACACGTGTTTCTTGGGTGAGGGAACGGTATTACCCATGTTGTATATGCCAGATGCTTTAAAAGCCACCTTAGAAATTATGCATGCACCAGCGGAGAATATCAAAATCCGAACGAGTTATAACTTGGCAGGAATGAGTTTTGGTCCAGAGGAAATTGCGTCGTCGATCGCCAAATTTGTACCGGGTTTCACAATATCTTATGAGCCCGATTCTCGTCAGGCAATTGCCAATAGCTGGCCGGCCGTAATCGATGATGGTCGTGCGAGCGAAGATTGGGGTTGGAAGCCGGATTACGATTTGGACAGAATGACAGAGGATATGCTCAAGAATTTGAGGCCTCAGTATTCGGTAAAGGGATAAAAATTCGGCAAATTATTTTGCTTATAACGAGGCGTATCCAATCGCTTTGCCAATCATAGCGGTGGTTGTAAAGCGTTCTACGAGCACTTGCACTAAATCACCCGGTTGGTATGATTCACAAGGGAAAATCGTCACCGAATTTTGGTCGCTCCTTCCTTTCCAATCTAGATTGCTTTTTTTGGAATGGCCTTCGATGAGTACGGTGACAACTTTGCCGATATACGATTCATTTTTCTGCCTTGACTTGGCATTTTGAAGGGCAATGATCTCGCTCAATCTGCGCGATTTGACATCATCAGGAACATCATCTGCCAATTTCTTTGCCGCCGGGGTTCCGGGTCGTTCACTATAAATATACATGTAAGAGAACTCAAAATTGGCCCATTCTATTAGGCTTAACGTATCTTGGTGTTCTTCTTCAGTTTCTGAGCAGAAACCCGCTATGATATCGCAACTGATACCGCAATTGGGGATGATGCTACGAATCATTCGAATTTTATCCATGTACCATTCGCGAGAGTAATTTCTGGCCATGATGTCAAGGATTCGTGTATTTCCGCTTTGTGCGGGCAGGTGGATATAGTTACAGAGGTTGTTGTATTTGGACATCGTGTGCACCACTTTTTCATTGATGTCGCGCGGATGACTTGTGCTGTAACGAATTCTCATGAGTGGAACGGATAGGGCACACATTTCAAGCAAATCGGCAAAATCAACCGATGTTTCTTGTTCTTCTGGGGTGAGTTTTTTGAATTCTTTTTTGGGTCCGCCGCCAAACCAGAGGTAGGAATTGACATTTTGGCCCAGCAGGGTTACCTCTTTGTATCCATTTTTTGATAACTCCAGGATTTCTTTGACGATACTTTCGGGTTCGCGCGACCTTTCTCTGCCACGAGTGAATGGAACTACGCAGAAAGTACACATATTGTCGCAGCCTCTCATGATGGACACAAAAGCTGTTATGCCGTTGGAGTGTAATCGAACGGGGTTTATGTCGCCATAGGTTTCTTCGCGGCTCAATAAAACGTTGATTGCACGTCCGCCATCGTCTACTTCGGCAACAAGTTTTGGTAATTCTCTATAGCTATCGGGTCCGGCAACAATATCAACGAGTTTTTCTTCTTCCAACAATTTCTCTTTCAATCGTTCGGCCATACAACCGAGCACACCAATGATGAGTTCTTTGTTGTGTTTTTTATTGCCACGTAGGTGTTTTAATCGCTCTCTAATTCGCTGTTCAGCATTGTCGCGAATGGCGCAGGTATTGAGGAAAATGACATCGGCATTGAGTTCGTCGTTGGTGGAAGTGAAACCGTGTTCGCCCATAATAGAGGCAATAATTTCACTGTCGCTGAAGTTCATGGCACAGCCGTAACTTTCAATATATAGTGTTCTTGTGGCGGTTGCGGTGGGTGGAATAATGACTTCGGACATAATCGGTCTACAAAAATACGGGCTTTTTTGTTTCTTTGCAGTGAATGAAACATTTCAGTATCGTGATGTTGCTTGTCCTGTTGGGCACATGCAATTGGGCATTGGGTCAGAGCAAGGATTCGGATAAGGGTCAGTTTTCGGGCAATTTGTTGCTAACGTATCAGAAATATGTGCGCGACGATAGCATCGGGGCAAATACAAAAGTTTACAAGGAGAACACGGCCAGTGCGGATGCTTGGTTGTTTATGCAGTATCGCATCAAGGGGTATTCTTTTATTTTACGATACGATGCGTTTAACAATTCACCGTTGTTGGATCCGCAGGATGCATATACAAATCACGGGGTGGGTTTTTGGCAAATCAACAAGAGCGTGGACAAGTTAGACATCACGATGGGGTCTTTTTACGATCAGTTTGGCACGGGTGTATTATTTAGGGCTTATGAGCAGCGACAAATTGGGATAGATTATGCGATTCAAGGTATGCGTTTGAAGTATAACATCAATGACAAGTGGGCGATCAAGGGATTTGCGGGAAACCAGAAGGGGAATATCAAAAATCGTTTTGGATTTGCGAAACAGGTGATCAGTGGGTTAAACATTGAGGGGAACATTGACTTGGGAAAGGACAGTAAATATGGTGCTTTGCAGGTGGGTGCTTCGGCGGTGAATCGGACATTGGATCGGGAGACGATGGATCGCTTGGTGGGTACGATTAATACGTATGATTTGGCAGATCGATTTTATCCGAAGTATAATGTTTATGGTGGGAATGCTTATTTGACGTATACCAAGAACAATTTCAGTTGGACGGTTGAAGGCAATGTGAAATCCAAGGAGGCGATTATGGATGATAATACTAAATTTTATCTAAAGAGCGGTAATGTTTTATATACTTCGATGAGTTGGGGTAAGAGCGGTTGGAATTTGGGAAATCATACGGCATCGGTGGGTTTGAATGTTCAGGCGAGGCACGTGGATCATTTTTCATTTCGTACGGCACCTACGGAGAATTTGTTGAATGGATTGGTGAGTTATTTGCCGTCGATGACACGTCAGAATACGTATCGATTGCTGAGCAGATACAACGCACCGGGACAGGCCATGGGAGAGGATGGAATTCAGGGTGAAATTGAGTTTAAGCCACGCAAGGGAACGCAAATTTTCTTCAATGGGAGTTATGTGCAGACTTTGGCTAGCAACGGAAAGTTGAATATGGCAACTGGGGTGAAAGAGGCGGAGAAGTTATTTAGTGAGAATTATTTAGAGGTGGTACAGAAGATTGGCAAGCACGATAAATTGAAGTTGGGTGTACAGCGGATTGTCTATAATCAAACGAGGTATGAAAGTGAGCCTGAGTATGTTCCCGTGAAGACATTTACGCCTTTTGGGGAGTGGTTACATACGATGAATCAGGGTAAGAGTTTGCGGGTTGAGTGGCAGTATTTGAATACAAAGAACGATCAGGGTTCGTTTGCCAATTTGATGATTGAGATGTTTGTAAATAAGAATTTGAGTATTGCTGTGGCGGATATGGTGAATGTGGCACCACACCGATATGAGCGGATGATTATTGCGGACAAGGTGTTGCATTATCCTACGTTTTTTATTGGTTACACGGAGAAGAACACGGTATTTACTTTGGCATTCTTGAAGCAGCAGCAGGGGGTGAATTGTTCGGGGGGTATTTGCAGGGAGGAGCCGGCTTTTAGTGGGGTAAGATTTACTGTCAGTAGCAATTTTTAATGGGTTTCGGGAAAAATATCCTTGAGGTTTATATCTGATGGATTTCTAAAATATAGAAATTCCGTTTGTGTGAGGGCCATCACTTGGTCGCAAAATTTGAGCGATAAGTGTAAGTCGTGGCTGCTATAAATGATGCATTTATTTTCTGTTTTGGCAAGTTGATGCAGGAGTTTCAGAAACGTGGTTCTGGATGGGTAATCTAAAAATGCCAGGGGTTCATCGAGTAGAATGATTTGACTGTCTTGGGCCAAGCATCGGGCCAGCATCACTTTTTGTTTGATACCATCGCTCAATTCGGCAAAATTCTTTTGCTGTATATCGGATACACCCGTTTTTTTTATCGCTTTAAGGACTTCGGAAACATCTTTTTCTGTTGGATCGCTCCAGCCTTGCAAAAAGCGCTGACGTCCGCTCATTACCATGTCGTAAACACTTAAATGCTCGAGTTGTGGCGGTGTGGCAAGTAGAATGCTACTCAGCGATGCTCGTATTTCAGGCGATGTTTGATGAATATTGATTTGGTTGATAAGAACTTCGCCAGATATGGGCGGCATCAGTCCGCAGATAGTTTTTAGGAGAACAGATTTGCCTACACCATTGGGCCCGATGAGCAAAATCAGTCCAGGGCCCAATTCATCAACGGTGATGTTGTGGTGCAAGGTGATTCCTTGTTTTTGGATGCCGGTGGAAAGGTTCTTCAGTTGAAGCATGAAATAGTGCTACAAAAATGCGAATTTCGAAGGGTGAATTTACTGTTATCTCCACTTCAACCAGATAAAATTTCTTTGATTCAACAAATGGCTCGCAGAATTTGGGATGTCCATTACACCCCCATTATTGGTCAGACGCAGGTTGATTATATGTTGGGTCGGTTTTATAGCACGGAGCATATTTCCCAACAACTGGCCGAGGGCCAACGTTTTTATTTTGTAATGTTGAATGGGATTGAGGTAGGCTACACCGCGATTTCCGAGGTTAGCCCAGGGAATTATTTTATTCATAAATTGTACTTGGAGATTGATCAGCAGCGCATGGGGAAGGGATCGGCGGTATTTGAGCAATTGCTTGGTTTGATGGGGGATTTGGAGGCGGTTCGACTTCAGGTAAACCGGCAGAATCTCAAGGCGATCAATTTTTATTTTAAAATGGGGTTTGTGATTGAGCAAGTGGCTGATTTTGATATCGGTGATGGTTATTTTATGAATGATTTTGTGATGGTGTATCACCCCAAATAATTGTATTAATTATTGATTCTCATTAGGGCGATTGGCCTTGTATGGCCTACCTTTGCGGGGTGTTAGCACTGAATGACTTTTCTTTTGAATTTGCTGGTAGATACCTGTTTAAAAATGCATCATGGCATATCAAACCCAACGAAAAAATTGGGTTAGTTGGTTTGAATGGTACAGGGAAATCCACCTTACTGCGATTAATTTCTAGCGATTTTGAATTGCGCGAGGGCACGCTCTCTAGGCCTTCAGATTTGCGTATAGGGTTTTTGAACCAGGATTTGTTGAGTATGGATGTGGGTGATTGTGTTCGCGATGTGGTTTTGAGCGGAAGGGAGGATTTGGTTCAGTTGGAGGTGGAAATCAACCGATTGATTGAAAAGATCGAGTTAGATTACGACGATGTTACCATGCAGCGTTTGGCCGATGCACAGGAGCGATTTGGCGCTTTGGGTGGTTATGAATGGCATGCAGAAGGCGATAAAATTTTGGAGGGATTGGGATTTCCAACGAGCAGTTTAAATCGTCCACTGCGAGAGTTTTCGGGGGGATGGCGCATGCGTGCAATGTTGGGTAAATTGTTGTTACAAGCCCCAGATTTATTGTTATTGGATGAACCTACGAACCACTTGGATTTGCCTACCATTCAGTGGTTAGAGGAATATCTGGCGAACTATGAGGGTACTTATGTGATCGTATCGCATGACCCTTATTTTTTGGATAGAACGGTGAATCGCATTGCGGAAGTAGCACATCAACAGGTTTTCCATTATAAGGGAAATTACAACGAATTTTTAGAGCAGAAGGAGGAAAGAGATGCTTTGATGATGCGTAAATTTGAAAATCAGCAGGATTATATCCGTCAGCAAATGAAGTTTATTTCTCGTTTTCGTGCAAAGGCGAGTAAGGCAACAGCTGTGCAAAGTCGGGTGAAAATGTTGGATAAAATTGAGAAGATTGAAGTGAGGCAGGATGAGAAAAGGGATTTCGATATACGATTTAATATTCGAGTGACACCAGGAAAGGTGATCGCAGATTTGAAAGGTGTTACCAAGTCGTATGATGAGTTAGAGATTCTAAAACCCTCGCAGGCAAAGATATTGCGGGGCGATAAAATCGCTTTGGTTGGGGCAAATGGCAAAGGAAAATCCACTGTTTTGCGTATGATTTACGGATCAGAACCGAGTGGCGGATTGATTGAACAGGGTTGGAATGTAGAATCGGCATTTTTTGCGCAGCACCAGCTGGAGGCTTTGAACCTTAAAAATGATTTATTGAGTGAGTTGAGCACGGTGAGTGCAGAATATACGGATTGGGAATTGCGCACGGTATTGGGTTGTTTTTTATTCACTGGCGATGAGGTTTTTAAGAAAGTGAAGGTGCTAAGTGGGGGTGAGAAGTCGAGATTGGCATTGGCAAAAACCTTGATTACCCAATCCAATTTTTTGTTGTTGGATGAGCCTACGAATCACCTCGATATGTTTAGCACGGCGGTTTTGGCGGAATCATTGATAGACTATGCGGGCAGTTGTTTGTTTGTGTCGCACGATCGGACCTTCATTGGCAAAGTGGCGAATAAAATTTGGTGGATTGAGGACGGGATTTTGCGTGAATATCCTGGAACGTATGAGGAATATAAGGAATGGAATTCTGTGCGAATGGCTCAGGATATACGGTTGGCGAAATTGGATGATGGCAAGAAAAAGGGGGGAAATCAGTCGAATTCTGCGAAGTCCAAAGGCTCTGCACCGGCTGGGATGATCAATCCTGCTTCCCTGGCGTCAGACAAAGGAATCAAATCGTACAGTAAAAATGAAATCAAAAAAGTGGAGGGCGCAATGAATGCCAAGGAGCTAGATATGAATGCATTGGGGGAGAAGCGGTTGGTGTTAGAAAATCATTTACACAACCCTTCTGTGGCGAGTGATTTTGAGAAAGTGGCGGGAATTACCCGGGACTATGATTTGATTAACGCACAGTATTTGGTTGCAAAGGCATCTTATGAGACCTTATTTGAGGAGTGGATGTTGATGCAAGAATCTTGATTATGGCCTCGAATTTGTTAAGTTTGTTCTGATGAGAAAATTAATTGCCCTTTCTGTTGCATTGATGCTTGCTAGTTTTACCCAGTTGGAAGCAACAACCGATAGCACTTTGCGGATGAGCAATGTAATTTATGAGGGCGATGTGAGGGCGGTGCGATTGTATCAACAAAACAGTGGATTTTCTTTTCCGATACTCACTTTGGGTGGCGGCGCATCGTTGGTTTTGGAATTTGATCAAATCAAGAGTGAGCGAGATTTTTATCAATATACTTTAGTTCATTGCGATGCGCAGTGGAACCCTACGTCGTTGTCGAAAACCCAATTTTTGGATGGAATGGGCTACGAAAATATCGAAACGGCAAACTTTAGCAATGGGACATTAACTCAATACACGCATTATTCTGTGTCGGTTCCAGGTGAGCAAACGAAGCCGAAAATAGGTGGAAATTTCATTTTGGTGGTATATCGCAATTTCGACGAAAAGGACATTGTTTTATCGCGAAGGTTGATGGTGTTGAATAGTCAGGGCGCGGTAAACATGCAAATAAAGCAGAGTGGGCAGGTGGAATTGAGAAGTACCCATCAGCAGATCAATTTTAGTTTCACCAAAAACGCCAACTATTTCATGCCCAATGCAATGCAGGATGTGAAGACGGTGGTGTTGCGGAACGGCGAATGGGATTATGCGATTGATGATTTGAAGCCGATGTTTATTGTGGGCAATGAAATGCAGTATAACCAAACTTTGGGGAATCAAATGGATGGTTTGAACCAGTATCGTTTTTTTGATATTCGGAGTTTTCGGAGTTCTACGGCGGGCGTTCGTCAGCGTTTGAATATTGCGAATCAGAAGCATGTGATTTTGGTGAACGACAAAACGCGGAGGTTTGAGAGATATTTCAATTGGGCAGATTTCAACGGGCGGGTTTTATACGATAACAAGGATTTGCCGATGCCAGCGGGTACGGCGTTTGAAAGCGATTATTGTTTTGTCCACTTTTCGGTAGCCGCGGATGCGGAATTGCCAGATCCAGTCTATGTTTATGGGGAATGCAGTGATTGGAGAATTTCGGAATCACACCGGATGTTTTATAACCCAGACAATAGAAATTACGAAGGGATAATTCCTTTGAAGCAGGGGTATTATAATTATGTGTATGGGGTTTTGAATTCGGAGACAAACCGATTGGATTTCCGTGAATTCGAGGGTCAGCACAGCGAGACTGAAAACAATTATATGGTGTTGATTTACCATAAGAATCCGGCCATGGGATTCGATGAATTGATTGGTTATGGATTGAAAAATTCCACTTCTTTGAAGTGAGGATTAATGCCCGCTCGTGATTTTGAGGATCGCGGGACTTGTTAAGATTTTCCATGCATCTTCATTTTGAACTTTGTACAAATACAAACCATGATAGGTATGTCCCAATTTTTGCGTGAAGTTGAATTGGGGTTTGATGATTAAGCTATCTTGAACTGTTAAGAAGGGCAATTGGTTTGGGGTTGTGCGTGAGAGAAAATACCTGGGTTTTTTGTGGTTGAATGGAAAGTGTTGGGGGTAGAATTCAAAGCCGTAGGTCCAATTTTGAGGATTGGGGGATTGGGCGAGCCAATAATTGGCGATGGGTTCGCCTAGGATTTCGCCGGCGGGGAGGGAATTGAGGTTTTTGTTGAGGAATGTTATGGCGGTGTTGGGGTTTCTCTGATTGCGTTGAAGGATTGCAACTGAATGACGGATTGTCCAGGGGGTTAATAAGGAAATGATAAAAATCAGGGATATCCAGGGTGTAATACTGTTTAAATATTTGATTTTTTGCGATGCATATTTTTTAGGTTTGAATGGTGTAAGCCAATGGCTTAAAGGATTCCATGGGATTTGAGGTTTAAAGTTTTGCAAATAAACGGCGATCACCAAAAGTCCCAATAAGTGTTGTACGGGGTAATAGCGGTGCTGGGGGGTGAGAAATATGGCAGTGGGAATCGCAAAAGAAAGGTATAGGATGGGAATCAGCAAGGTTGAATGGAAAGGGTTGAAGACGTATTTTTTTTTGGCATTAAAAAATGTTCTCCACAGATTTGGCTTGGGGTCATAGAATAAAATCAGCAATCGGAATGCGGCAAACCAGTACAGCAGATGTAATAAAAATGTGTAGGGCTGTTCGATGCAATAGGGTACGAATCGACCAATAAAAAATCCGTAGAGATTGGAACCTAAAGATGATCCACTGTGGTCTTCGGCCTGCATGAATAATTGGGTTGTTAAATCATGCCATTCAGGTTTTACGGCAAACCAAAACAATGTAAAAGGGGTTGCTAATCCCAACAGAAATGCAAATGCGTGGAGCCCAGATGATTGTTTTTGGTAATGAATAAAATGGTTAAAAATCAACGCCGTTGCGATGAATACCAAAGGCCATGTATATAAATGCGCGATTGCGAGGCTGCCGATACATAATCCCAACAATAAAGGGATATAGAATTTACATTGATGGAGTAGTTTGCGCGATGTCAATAAAAACATTGCTAAAAGAAGCATGACGGGTGTTTCCACGCGAAGGCTTCTTGCGATCTCTCCGGTGGATTTATCGAATAGGAACAATGCGGTGATTAATAATGCCAGTTGTTCAATGATTTTACGCGAATAAGGTCCGGATTGTTTTTGGTTTGAAGAGGGGGCGGATAGCAGTTGACATGCCAATCTGTAAATAATCAAGGCCGTGATCAGGTGAAAAATCAAAAAAGGCAATCGAACGATCCATGCGGATTGACCAAAATAGAGCCAGAGGCAATGCCAAGCTTCCAAAAGAGGCGGATAGCTCAGAAACTTAGATTCGGCTCCTGGATTCGGCCAAAGCGGTGAGCAATATTTTCCGGTGTGGTGCCAAACCAAAGCGGGGTCGAGATTTTGAATTTCATCATTCCAGGCTATGGGTAGGCGATCCAAATTGAATAGCCCTGTAATCAGATAAATTCCAACCAACAGAAAAATCCATGGAAAGTTGAGTTTACCTGTGGAAAGTGAGTTTTTCATGATTGTAATGCCCTTGGCTGAGCAAGAATTATCAGCGGTGAAATTAGGGGTCAATCCCTATTCCCCAAACGAAAAGGCGATTTTTTGCTATGGATATTACTCGAATCGTATCAGTACGTAGTTTTTATCTACGGCCTGACCTTGAGAAACATTTACGGAGGCGACGATCCCCGCGGTGGGTGATTTGATGGCATTTTCCATTTTCATTGCTTCAAGAACAAGGATTTTTTGTCCAACTTCTACTGTATCGCCGGGTGAAACCAAAACAACAAGGACCAAACCAGGCATAGGGGCTTTTACTTCAGAAATCTTTTGAACCAACGCATTTTCAAGACCCATGGATTTAAGAAGTTCGTCCATTGGATCTGTGATTTTGGCGCTATATTTTTGGTTGTTATAGAGCAAGGTGACAGTTTTATTTGTTTTGTCTATACCGATACATCTTACCTGAATGGTTTGATTTTGGGTCTGTATGAGAAGTATATTTTCAGATTGGGGGATGAACGACACATTTTGGTTTGCCTTGGCTACCCATTGGTTATCAACTTTTACCAATTCGATTTTGCTATTTTGAATGTCGACTTTCATGATTTACACATTTCTATTAATTACAAAATTCACCAAATTTTGCAATGATTGTTTGTCTTCTTTGTTGGCAGGGATAGATTCGAGGATTTCGAATGCGCGATCACGGCATTCGTTCATTTTGATTTTGGCGTAGGACATGCCTCCATGAACGGTAATGAATTCCACTACATCGGCAAGTTTTTGTTTTTCGTTGGTATTGGATCGAATCAATTTTTTAATCTTACGAACGTCGGATGGCGTGGCTTTGGAGAATGCGTAAATGATAGGAAGTGTTAGTTTTCGTTCCTTGATATCAATGCCAGCAGGTTTACCCGATTTGTTATCGCCAAAATCAAAAAGGTCGTCCCGAATTTGGAATGCCAGTCCAATTTGCTCGCCAAACTGTCTCATTTTCTTTTGAATCTCAGTGTCTGGTGTGGTTGATGCGGCGCCGATTTCACAGCAGGCCGCAATGAGTGATGCTGTTTTTTGTTTGATGATTTGAAAGTATACTTCCTCTGTGGCATTCATGAAACGTGTGCGTTCCAGTTGTAACAATTCTCCTTCGCTCATGTCTTTCACGGCATTGGAAAGCACTTCAAGCATATCGAAATCACGGTGTTCAACGGCCAGGAGCAGTCCTCTGGATAGTAGGTAATCACCTACTAAAACGGCGACTTTATTTTTCCAAAGTGCGTTGATACTAAAGAATCCGCGACGCAAATAACTCTCATCTACTACGTCGTCATGAACTAGCGTGGCGGTGTGAAGGAGTTCTACCAAAGAGCCTCCCCGATAGGTTCGGATGTTGATATCGCCAAACAATTTGGCCGTATACATCACAAATAAAGGTCGTATTTGCTTGCCTTTTCGCTTTAGGATGTAGCTCAGTACGATATCCAACAAGGGCACGCGTGTTTTCATGCTCTGTTTGAACATGATTTCGAAGGCGTTTAGTTCCTTTTCGATGGGTTTTTTAATCGCCTCTAACGATACACTCATGTGGTGCGAAGGTAATATTTTCTTTGTGGCAATTGAATATTTGGCAGTAATTTGCTGTTATGATTTGGAAATGGTTTTTGGGATGTTTGCTGCTGGGAATCGCCTCTTGTGGGTTGTGTAACCAGAAAAAAAAGGATCAAAAGATGACTAACATGAACAATAGCAGGGGGGTAACGTTAGAGATTGTGGACAATGTATCAAATGAATTGTGGAAGTTGCATCCCACTTTGCATTTTATGCGGGGCGAGCTCATGGCAATGGCAGGGTTAGCGGGAGATTATGCTTCGAGTCATGGTTCTACTGTCAATGATTCTCAGATGCGGGCCGATGCTCAATTGTTCTGTAATGATTTTGAAACCGAGTATATGATGTACTCACCCAGCCAGGCAGTGTTAAAACAAATGGATAGCGTATTGCGGTCCAAGGTACTGAATGCGGGCAGTGGTTTGATAACCTTACCTACTTTCCGAATGCTCATGATTGTAGGGAATTGGTGTTCGGATACTAGAATGGGGGTGCCTCGTTTATGTAAGGTATTGGATCAGTTAATGCTGACATCTGAAGGCAATTTGGTGGTTTCTAAAAATGAACTAGAAGTGAGTGGTGTTCGGTTAATCTTTGATTGTTTGCGTGTGGATCGCGATAAAAAATTCATAGACTATCGTAAGGCGCATAAGTATATTTTACATGGTGGATTATCCAACGTTATGGATGGCAGCACAGGCGGAATCAATTTGAAAGAGGAAAAAGCGGGTCTAGTTCCAGAGGTTTTGTTCTCTAGGCAAATTGCCTCAAACAATAACGTAGAGGTTCTTGTGGATGAGGCCGAAGAAGACTGGGTTTTTATGGGTAGCATCCTTGAAATGCCACAGAAAAGTTGGGAAGCAGATTTATTAAGCCAATTCAGAAATGAGAACGGGTTATTGAAATAGTAAGGGAACGCGGTTTTTCTCTATGGGTTTTGCTTGCCACAAATCTGAAAAGAAAGCAATACTGCTTGCAAGGCGTTTTTGAAATTGGGATGCTTTGATATAAAGTGCAACGAAAAGGGATATCCCACACAACAAAAAAACGTAGGCTAAAGAGGGTTTTAGCGCTGTAAGTATAGCCTGAATTATGTCTGGTATTTTAGATGGGTCTGGGATGGTGATTTGGTTTGCCACGGCAACAAAAAATCCAACAAAACATGCCAATGTTGCCAAGGCATAAAGCAAAAACACCCTTTGATGTTGCCAAGCGCCCAGTTGAATTCGCGGGTACATTTCATTTTCTGAACCCCTAAAGTCACCGGTAATAAAATTCACCAAACGATTCCCTTGTTCTACAGTTTCTAAGGTGAAATCTTGGTTGGACAATTCACCAAAGAATGCCCGAGAATTTGTGTCGGGTTTGCGATAGCCGTGATCCGATAAGAAGGTCTGTTTTAATAGCTGATCATGCAGCACTTGCCTTGTTTGTCCGCTATACAGGTAAATAATTTTAAACGGATAAATAAACATATGTTGGCGGCACGGATTTTTAAGTAGTTCTACTACCCAATCCATAGTACAAAGTAAGGGAATTTCTTTGGGACTTGGAGGATTGGAGGGTTTGGGGTTGAATTTCTTGTTTTTTTGTATATTGTCTACTATTTATGTCAGGTATAACTAGTTGATAGATAATTTGATACGCGCGAAGCCCCGTCTTTACTGGGCTAACGTGTTGTCAACAGCCTAAAGCCAAATTTATCAAGGGTTTGAGGGTTTTGTGTGGAAAACATGATTGGGTGCGATTGGTTTGCTGGAATAAATTTGCTATTCACAAAATATTTTTACATCAATAAAATCATCACAACCCAATTGTAATAAACATGAGCCAACAAACTGTTAACACCAAGGGGCTAAATTTTGCCCGCATGAACACCGCCGATGGTGTATCTCCTTTTGATCTATTCAAGTACGATTATCGCACATCAGTCATTAAGAAACCAGACGGAAGTGTGGTTTTTGAAATGAAGAATGTGGAGGTACCGGAAGGATGGAGCCAGGTGGCAACAGATATTTTGGCGCAGAAGTATTTCCGTAAGGCTGGCGTTCCGCAGGCGGATGGCAGTTTGGGATGTGAAAGCTCTGTAAAGGAGGTTACTCATCGTCTTGCTGCATGTTGGAGACATTGGGGTGAAAAGTATGGTTATTTTGAAAATGCATCTGATGCTCAGGTGTTTTATGATGAATTGATTTATTCGTTGTTGAATCAGGAATCGGCTCCTAATTCACCACAGTGGTTTAATACTGGCTTACATAATAGTTATGCAATTACGGGCAAGCCACAGGGTCACTATTTTGTAGATCCTGATACTGAGAAGTTGATGAAGAGTACCTCGGCTTACGAGCGTCCTCAGCCCCACGCTTGTTTCATTTTGTCGGTTGACGATGATTTGGTTAACGAAGGTGGTATCATGGATTTGTGGGTTCGTGAAGCGCGTATTTTCAAATATGGTTCAGGTGTAGGAACTAACTTTAGCAAGGTTCGTGGATCGGGCGAGAAGTTGAGTGGTGGCGGAACAAGTTCTGGTTTGATGAGTTTCTTGAAGATTGGCGATCGTTCTGCGGGTGCTATCAAGAGTGGCGGAACTACACGCCGTGCAGCCAAGATGGTCTGCTTGGATTTGGACCACCCAGATGCCATGGAGTTTATCAAGTGGAAAAGCACAGAAGAGCGCAAGGTGGCTGCATTGATTGCTGCCGGATATTCTAACGATTACGAAGGCGAAGCATACAATACGGTTAGCGGACAGAACAGTAACAACTCTGTACGTATCCCACATAGTTTCTTCCGCAAGTTGGAAAAGGGCGAAAATTGGGATTTCATCGCACGCTCTAACGGTGAGGTGATGAACAGCATGCCAGCGAAAGAAGTTTGGGATGCAATTGGTGATGCGGCATGGGCTTGTGCTGATCCTGGGGTTCAGTACGACGATACAATCAACGAGTGGCACACTTGTCCAGAGGGCGGAAGAATCAACGCTTCTAACCCATGTTCTGAGTATATGTTCTTAGACAATACCGCTTGTAACTTGGCTTCATTGAACTTGAGGAAATTCTTCCATGAGGATAGCAAAACGTTTGACATGGAGAAATTCGAGTACAGTGCACGTTTGTGGACTACTGTATTGGAAATTTCTGTGTTGATGGCTCAGTTCCCATCAAAGGAAGTGGCTCAGTTGAGTTATGATTATCGCACATTGGGATTGGGTTACGCCAACTTGGGTTCTGTATTGATGAGCGCGGGTATTCCTTACGATTCTTCTGAGGCTACAGCCATTTGTGGAGCGATCACAGCAATTTTGACAGGAACGGCTTATGCGACATCAGCGGAAATGGCTGCTGCGAAAGGTCCATTCCGTATGTACGAGAAAAACAAGAAGCACATGTTGCGCGTTATCCGCAACCACAGATATGCTGCTTACAATACACCTTTGGCATTTGAAGGATTGGGTATTAAGCCCGTTTGTTTGGATGAGAAGCATTGCCCAGATTACCTGTTGAAAGCAGCTTGTAATGCTTGGGACAAAGCGGTACAGTGGGGTGAGAAATACGGTTTCCGTAACGCTCAATCTACCGTTATTGCTCCAACGGGAACCATCGGATTGTTGATGGATTGCGATACTACTGGCATAGAGCCTGACTTTGCTTTGGTGAAATATAAGAAATTGAGCGGTGGTGGATACTTTAAAATTGTAAACCAAACTGTGCCAGTGGCATTGAAGCATTTGGGCTATGATGTAAAGCAAACTCAGGACATCGTTGATTATGCAAAAGGTCACCAGACTTTCAAGGGTGCGCCTCATATCAACCACGATAGCTTAACAGCTTTGGGTTTCAACGATGCAGATTTGGCAAAATTGGAGTCAGAAGCGCCGATGGCCTTTGAGATTGGATTTGTCTTCAATCAATATTCATTGGGTGAAGAAACTTTGCAGCGTTTGGGTTTCGATTCGGTGCAGTATAATAACCCTCGCTTTAACATGTTGCAGGCATTGGGCTTTACCAAAGAGCAAATCGCTAAGTGTAATGATTTTGTAACTGGAACCATGACCATTGAGGGAGCGCCACACTTGGAAGAAGAGCATTATTCAATATTTGATTGTGCCAATAAGTGCGGCAATAAAGGGGTTCGTTTCATCCATGCCAATGCCCATATCCGTATGATGGCGGCTGCCCAACCTTTCCTTTCGGGTGCAATTTCAAAGACCATCAACTTGCCAAATGAGGCATCCGTTGATGAGATCAAAGAATGTTACCACTTGAGTTGGTCATTGGGTTTGAAATCTAATGCTTTATATCGCGATGGTAGTAAGTTGAGTCAGCCTTTGAGCAATAAATCTGAGACTTCAGAAGACAATACGGAAGAGAAAGCAACGGCTTCAACCGACAGTGCTGCTGCACCGAAGGTTGCAAGTGTGGGTGAGTTAACCCCAGAGATGGTTTTAGAGGCCGCTAAGCGCATTTTGAGTGAGAGTCCTGATACAAAGTTCAAACGTCAGTTATCGAACATCGTAGAGAAGAAGCGTTTGCCAAATCGCAGAAACGGATTTACCCAAAAGGGTCGTGTGGGAGGACAGACAATTTTTGTTCGTACGGGGGAGTATGACGACGGAACGTTGGGAGAGATCTTCATTGATATGCACAAAGAGGGCGCGAGTTTCCGCAGTTTGATGAACTGTTTCTCTATTGCGGTATCGGTTGGATTGCAGTATGGTGTACCATTGGAGGAGTTCGTAGACAAGTTTGCGTTTACTCGTTTTGAGCCAAGCGGTATGGTTGAAGGTCATCCTAATGTAAAAAACGCCACTTCAATTGTGGATTATATCTTTAGATTGTTAGGCTTTGAATATTTGCGCAGGGAGGATTTGGTTCAAGTGAAGCCGAGTGATTTGCGTGCACCTGAGGCTGTTGAGGCACCGGTTGTGAGTGAGTTCCGTCCGGTCTTCAATCCAGAGCCAGCAACATCGGTTTCAGCGGCGCCAGCAGTGGTTTCAAGCGAGCCTTTACGTAGCAAGTTTGATATGCAAGATCATATGAGAGAGATTCAGAGCGATGCTCCGGCGTGTAACGTTTGCGGTCATATTACAGTTCGCAGCGGAACATGTTATAAATGCTTAAACTGCGGCAACAGTTTGGGTTGTAGCTAAGCAATGTGAGGATTTGCAGGGGATTGCAATTCTTGAAAAGATTTTTTAACGAAGGGACCCCCAGCGGCGCAGCCGCTGGGGGTCCCTTCGTTAAAAAATTTCCCATCCCCCCAACCCAAAACAATTTAACTTTGTAAATATTACAATTATGGCTTTCGAAAAAGTAAAACGCAGCGAGAATTACAGTGAATGGTATAATAACCTGGTAAAAAATGCCGACTTAGCAGAACACAGTGCCGTAAAAGGTTGCATGGTTATCAAACCCTATGGCTATGCCATCTGGGAGAAAATGCAACGTCAGCTCGACGATATGTTCAAAGAAACCGGTCACGTCAATGCCTATTTCCCGCTCTTCGTTCCCAAAAGCCTTTTCGAAAAAGAAGAAAAAAATGCCGAAGGCTTCGCCAAAGAATGTGCAGTGGTTACCCACTATCGCCTAAAAGCAAATCCCGATAAGCCAGGTCATCTCATGGTTGACCCTGATTCTAAATTAGAAGAAGAGTTGATCGTTCGCCCTACCTCAGAAGCCATCATTTGGAATACCTATAAAAACTGGATACAAAGCTATCGCGATTTGCCCATTCTAATCAACCAATGGGCCAACGTGGTTCGATGGGAGATGCGCACGCGATTTTTTTTACGTACCGCTGAATTCTTGTGGCAAGAAGGCCATACTGCCCATGCTACAAAAGAAGAAGCATTGGTGGAAGTCCGTAAAATGCTAGAAGTGTATGCAGAATTTGCCGAAACCTTTATGGCTGTTCCGGTAATCAAAGGGGTAAAAACGGAAAACGAACGATTTGCCGGTGCCGATGATACCTATTGTATCGAAGGGATGATGCAAGACGGAAAGGCACTTCAAATGGGAACGAGTCACTTTTTGGGACAGAATTTTGCGAAAGCCTTTGATGTGAAATTTCAAAGCAAGGAAGGCAAATTGGAATACGTTTGGGCCACCAGTTGGGGCGTTTCTACCCGATTGATGGGAGCGCTAATCATGGCGCATAGCGATGATGAAGGGTTGGTATTGCCACCAAAATTGGCACCGATTCACGTGGTAATTGTACCTGTTTATCGCAGCGACGAGGATCTCGAAAAAATCAAAGAGGCCATGAAGCCACTTTCGGTTCAATTAAAAGCATTGGGATTAACGGTTAAGTTTGATGATCGCGATACCTACAAGCCTGGCTATAAGTTTGCTGAATGGGAATTGAAGGGTGTACCTGTTCGCTTAGCGGTGGGTATGCGTGATTTGGAGTCTGGAACGGTAGAAGTGGCTCGCAGAGATACCAAGGAGAAGTTTGTGGTTGCCATGGATGATCTGCAAGCACGAATCGTTTCGTTAATGGATCAAATACAGCAGAATTTGTTTGATCGCGCCGCAAAATATCGTAAAGAGAAAACACAGGGGGTAAACACTTGGGATGAATTTTTGGATGTGATCAATGTGAAAGAGGGATTCGCCATTGCGCATTGGGATGGAACAGGAGAAACAGAAGAGAAGATCAAGGAGTTAACCAAAGCTACCATTCGCTGTATTGCGCTGGATCAGACATTGGAAGAAGGTGTTTGCGTTTACTCAGGAAAACCCAGCAAGTGCAGAGTGGTATTTGCGAAAGCTTATTAACAGTAAGACTATTTCTTAGATTGCTAACAAAAAGGCGTTTAAACGTTTGGTACAGGTTTGCGGTTACTCAGATACGCTTGGGTGAAAATGGCACTCAGAATGATGGCTGCACCGATGTAGAACCAGATGTTCAAGTCTTTGTTTTCTTCAAAAATCACTGCGCCTAAAACAATCCCGTAAATGGGTTCTAGGTTCACGGTGAGGTTTGCGGTAAAAGCGCTTAACTGATTTAGGGCATAGGTTCCTAGATAAAAGGTTAAGTTGGTACAAAGCACCGCGAGCAATAAAATCCAAATCAAATCCCAGGGACCAGCTGCGATATTTTCCAGCGTAAGGATACTAAAATTGATGGAGGGTAAAAAAACGATTGCATCGGTTGATATTATTGGGATGATAATCATCAAAACAAGTGCACCCGAAATCATTTCCAAGGTGGAGATGGCAAGGGGTTTGGCGCGATGGATATTGGCCTTATTGAGCACAGTAAAAGTGGCGGCGAGCGCAGCACTTAAAAGTCCTGTTATGACGGCCCATCCATAAGAAACATCGCCGACTTTTGCCACGTGGCCCGGTTGATTTTCGGGCAGGGAGAAATAGATAAACAGGATTCCTAGGACCACAATCAAGCCCATATAAATATCTCTTTTGGAGAAGGGTTGTTTGAGTACCAGTGGTTCAATGATGGATGCAAAGAAGGATGCGGAGCCCAAACAGGCCAATGTTACGGAAACGGAATTGCCCAATTTGATACTGCCGTAGAATGTAAGCCAATGCGCGCAGACCAAAAGTCCAATGCCCAAAAAAGTAAATGTTGTTTTTAGGGAAAGCCCCTTTAACGCCTTCCACACAGGGGGCATCAACAAATAAATGATTGCGGTTAGCATCATCCGATGCCAAACCAATGTAATGGATCCGTAAGTAATCAGTTTTCCTAGGATTGCGGTAAACCCCCAAAGGAACACAGCACTATGCAGAGCTATAAATGCTTTGGTTCTAGGGGAAGTTTTGGATGACATAATCTATTTTAAAAATCAAGGCCGCTGATTAAAGCGGCCAGGATGTTGGTAGATAAAAGCGCGTAACAGTAAGCGTTATCGAAATAACCGATAACAATACGAATATAGAGATTTTGGGAAAAATTGCAAAATTTAATATTAATTGAATTTTCCTTTATAACGATCTTTGATTTCGTTTACCATGGTTCGCAATTCTTGTTCTTTGTCTTTGTTTATGACCAATAAAACCTCGTCTGATGCAACGATTACAATATTTTCTACCCCGTTCACAACAATCAATTTATTGGTATTGTTAAACACCATGGAGTCGGAGGTATTATAGGTATGAATGTGCTTACCAATGAGGGCGTTGTTTTTGTCGTTTCGAACGCTTACATCCCACAGACTCTTCCACGTTCCCAAATCGTTCCAGCCAAAATTGGCAGGCATCACAAAAACGTCCTTCTCTTTTTCGAGCACACCAAAGTCTATGCTAATACTTGGGGTGAGTGCATACGCCTGCTCCAATTGATCTTTATATTCTGGGCTGTCTGGATGAACATCTGCAAAAATCTGATAGATTTCCTGTAGATGTTTTTCAATGCTTTTATTGATGGATTTGATACTCCATACAAAAATGCCAGCATTCCACAAGAACTCTCCGCTTTCCAGGAAACTTTTAGCGATTTCCTCAGAGGGTTTTTCGGTAAAAGTTTTTACACGGTGTAAACCACGGGCGTCTAATTCTGGATTAAATTGGATGTATCCATATCCCGTATCAGGCCGGGTTGGTTTAATGCCCAAAGTAACCAAAGCGTCGTTGTTTGCTGCAAAATCCATGGCTTGTAACGACGTATCAATAAAAGCCATTTCGTTGCTTATGAGGTGGTCGCTGGGTGCAACCAAACAAATGGCATTTGGATTTAGATTCTGTATATGTCTGTTGGCAAGAGCTATACAAGGTGCTGTATTTTTGGCCAATGGTTCATGCAAAATCCTAGAAATAGGCATTTCAGGGATGTGTGATTGTACCAAATGAATATAATCTGTATTCGTAACCACGAAGATATTTTCTTGTGGTACCATATGACTAAATCTGTTATAGGTCTGTTTGATAAGGGATTCCCCTGTCCCCATAATATCAATGAATTGTTTGGGGAAACTCTTTTTACTTACGGGCCAGAACCTACTTCCAATTCCTCCGGCCATGATCAAAACGTAATAGTTTTTGTTTAGACTCATAAAATACCCTCTTTGTAAAGGTCGTGCAAATGTATCATTCCAAAGTAAATAGTTTGTTGTGTTATAATAATTTGCGTGATTTTCTTCTCTTGCATTAATGCTGCAACTTCTGTAGCCATGATTTCCGTTTCTACAGTAATTGGTGATTTGCCCATGATTTGTTCTGCCGTTAGATGGTCAAAGGCATCATGGTTTTCTAACATCCTACGGATATCACCATCGGTAACAATTCCAATCACTTTGTTATTTTCATTCACTACCGCAGCAGCACCCAACCGATTTTTTGTGATGGTTAGAATCACTTCTCTCCAGGGTGAGGAGGCAATGACAGACGGTTTTGCATTCTGTTCAGCGATGTGGCCGCATTGCAGATAAAGGCGTTTACCCAATGCTCCTCCGGGGTGGTATTTTGAAAAATCGGCGCTAGAAAATTCCCTCATTTGAATCAAGGCAACGGCAAGGGCATCGCCCATAATCAATTGTGCAGTTGTACTGGTTGTTGGGGCAAGATTGTTGGGACATGCTTCTCGGTCAATGGTTGTGTTTAAGACAAAATCCGATAGTTGAGCCAAGCGGCTGTTGGTAATCCCTACCATGGCAACCAATGTATTATTGAATCGTTTGACCAAAGGGGCCAGTGCGATAATTTCTGGGGTATTTCCACTTTTGGATATGGCAATCACGAGATCATTTTGTTGAATCATACCCAAATCACCATGGATAGCATCGGCAGCGTGCATAAATAGGGAGGGCTGTCCGGTGCTGTTAAGGGTTGCGACAATTTTTTGGGCAATGATGGCACTCTTACCGATGCCCGTAAAAATGGCCCGACCTTGATTGGATAGCAACAATTTAACTACGGAAACAAAATCGTCATCGATGTAGTTTTTTAATGATTGCATCGAATCCAATTCATCAGTGATGGCTTGAACCGCGTATTTTTTGATCAAATCAGATGAATTTGAAGGGAACGACATCAATTTTTGTTGCAAATTAACCAAAAATATTAGCAGTGTTTGGAAAAATTGTACTGTGTGGGTGTGGGGATGCAAAATTCTTTGTAAATTCACATATTGCTTTAGGTAAAGCAATTATCATTTAAACATTGAGTAATTTAATTTATGCAATCAGCGGCGCCGGTCCCGATTATGGAACCAAGGAAAGTATTGAAGGATTTTTTTGGGTTTGAAGGATTTAAGGGCAATCAAGAGGCAGTGGTCAACAGCGTATTGGCTGGCGAAGATTGTTTCGTAATTATGCCAACGGGTGCGGGAAAATCCATGTGTTATCAGCTACCAGCGATGATGATGGAAGGTACGGCCATTGTAATTTCTCCATTGATTGCGTTGATGAAAAATCAGGTAGACAACATTCGGGGATTTGCTCAGAAAAGTTCACTGGCACATTTTTTAAATAGCTCGCTAAGTAAAGCAGAGTTAAACCAAGTGATTGAGGATGTGCTCAGTGGTGAAACCAAGTTGCTTTATGTTGCGCCGGAGACATTAAAAAAGGATGAGACGATTGACTTATTAAAAAAAGTAAAAATTTCCTTTGTTGCGGTGGATGAGGCGCACTGTATTTCAGAGTGGGGTCACGACTTCCGTCCGGAATATCGTAGGATAAAGCAAATGGTTAAAGCGATTGATGATGTGCCAGTTTTGGCATTAACCGCTACCGCCACGCCTAAGGTACAGCAGGATGTTCAAAAAAATCTGGGCATGATGTCGGCCAATCTTTTCAAAAGCTCTTTCAATCGCCCCAACTTATTTTATCAAGTTCGTCCGAAGGGTCGTAAAGATATCGTTTACAAGGAAATTATTTCCTTCATCAAAGCAAGAAACAATACCAGCGGCATTGTATACTGTCTTTCACGTAAAAAGGTGGAAGAGATCAGCGAAATGCTAAATATGAATGGTATCAAAGCGTTGCCATATCACGCAGGATTGGAGTCTAAAGTGCGAGGACAACATCAAGATGCATTTTTGATGGAAGATTGCAACGTAATTGTGGCCACGATTGCGTTTGGAATGGGCATTGACAAACCGGATGTAAGATTCGTAATTCACTACGATGTTCCCAAGAGCCTAGAGGGGTATTATCAGGAAACAGGTCGTGGTGGTAGAGATGGTTTGCAAGGGGACTGTTTGTTATTTTACAATCCATCGGACATAGAGAAGCTGGAGAAGTTCATGAAGGATAAGCCCGTTGCGGAGCAAGAGATTGGGAGTTTATTGATTGCCGAAACAGCGGCTTTTGCGGAAAGTAGTCATTGTAGACGTAAGATGCTTCTGCATTATTTTGGAGAACATTTTAACGAAGAGGATTGCAAACAGATGTGCGATAACTGTGCTACGCCAAAACTAAAACAAGAGGTTACACAGGAGCTAGTTGCTATGTTGAAGGCGATTGAGAGTCTAAAGAGCGAGTTGGGTATGAGTCATTTGTTGAATTTTTGTGTTGGCAAGCGATCAGATAGTGTCAGGGATTACGGTCATGATTTGTTAACCACTTTCGGGTTTGGTAAGGAAAAGGACAAATTGTATTGGAAGTCTCTGATGCGTTTGGCTTTGGTGCAGGGATATCTCAATAAGAATATCGAAAAGTATGGTTTGATGAGCCTTTCTGAACAGGGTGAAGCATATCTTAAAGCACCCATTTTTCATGAAATGGCAGTGGATGTTGAGTACGAGAGTGTGAAGGACGAGGATTATGGCAACTTCAAAGCGGAGAGTGCTTGTGATGAAGAATTGTTTGACCACCTCAAGGATTTAAGGCGCAAAGTAGCTAAAGACAAGGGGTTGCCTCCCTATGTAATATTCCAGGATCCTAGTTTGGAAGACATGGCAACCAAGTATCCAATGACGATTGATGAGTTGGTGAATATTAATGGTGTTGGCAAGAACAAGGCACAGAAGTTTGGAGAACCGTTTGTAGCCTACATAACTGAGTTTGTTAAGGCAAATGATATCGAAAGGCCACAGGATATCGCACTAAAAGGGAATTCAGATAAGTCGGCCAAGCGGGTTAATATCATTTTGAATATTGATAAAAAGGTAGATTTACCCGACATCACAAAACAGCTTGGGATAACCTTTGAAGCGTTAATACATGAATTGGATCAGATTGTAAATTCGGGGACAAAATTGAATTTGAGATATTTCTTAAATCAATTTATTGAAGAAGAATTACAAGTAGAGGTGATGGCGTATTTTAAGACTGTAGATGTAGCAGATTTGGAAGCAGCGAGTGGGTATTTCGATGGTGACTTTAGTATGGAGGAATTGGAACTTATGCACATCCAATTTTTAAGTGACGTTGGCAATTGAGGATTGATTTTATTTTTTGTGGTGGGTGCTGTGTTATTTTGTAATGAACTATTGCATACCTAGAATTGAAAGAGAAACCATCATTTGAAATGATTTACAAGAAATTCCGTCCGGCGTTGATGGGATTTGCTTTGTCCATAACTAGGAGTTTGCCCGATGCGGAAGAGGTTGTAAATGATGTATTTGTGGGTATTTGGGAACGGCACAGTGAAATGCTAAGTGATCCAGGCCTGAAGAGTTATTTATTTCGGTCAGTCAAAAACCGTTGTTTGAATAACATCAAACGCCAGCGATTGCCTTTTGATCAAATGCTAGATGAAATGCCAGTTGCAAGTAAAGATTATGGGGCATTGGATCAACTAGAAGCAAAAGAGATGAGTGAAAGGATTACTTTGGTGATTGATAAGTTACCCACCAAATGCAAGCAAGTTTTTTTGTTGAGTCGCATGCATGAGATGAGTTATAAAGAGATTGCGGAATTGATGGATATTTCTCCCAAAACAGTTGAAAATCAAATTGGGATAGCGCTAAAGTTTTTGCGCGAGAGTTTCCCGGGAAATTAGCGAGGCGTAATTACGCGGTTATAGATGGCTTCGTATTGCAATAAAATTTCTTTCAGATCAAATTTATGGGCTTGCTGAAGTGCATTTTTTCTGAATTTGGCCAGCAATTCTGAATCTTTAAGTAGAGTGATGGCGTTTTGAGCCATATCTTCTACATCGCCCGCATTGGATAAATATCCGGTTTCACCATGAATATTTACTTCAGGAATTCCGCCCGCATTGGAGCTGATTACGGGTACTTCGCAGGCCATGGCTTCGAGGGCAGCCAATCCGAAACTTTCCGATTCACTCGGTAAAATGAAAAGATCGCCGATGCTTAATATCTCTTCGATGGCTTCTTGTTTTCCGAGGAAAGTGACCCAGTCACAGGTATTAAATTCTCTGGATACTTTTTCGATATGTGATCTTTCGGGCCCATCACCAATCAGTAGCAGTTTTGCTGGAATTTCTTTAATAATCCGAGCAAAAACAGCAATTACATCCTCTATTCGTTTCACTTTTCTAAAATTGGAGGTGTGGATGATAATCTTTTCACCGTTTGGGGCGATCATTTGTTTAAAATGCTCACGGGGTTTTTTGTTAAATCTACCAAAGTCGATGAAGTTGGGGATCACATCTATTTCGCGGTTGATTTTAAAATGCTCATAAGTTTGTTTTCTGAGATCTTCGGAAACGGCAGTTACTGCATCGGACTGGTTGATGCTCCAACTCACAATATGTTCATAGGTCATTTCACGTCCAACTAGTGTAATATCTGTACCGTGTAGGGTAGTGACTACGGGAATTATGATGCCTTGCTGGGCCAGTATTTGCTTTGCCAACAGCGCGGCGGAGGCGTGCGGTATGGCATAGTGAACATGCAAGATATCTAGGTGAGCACTTTGAACGATATCCACCATTTTTCCAGCCAAAGCTGTTTCGTAGGGTGCGTATTCAAACAACGGATATTTGGCGATATTGACTTCATGGTAAAAAATATTTTCGCTAAAGAAGTCCAATCGCGCAGGTTGGTTATAGCTAATAAAATGTACTTCATGACCTTTCACTGCTAGGGCTTTCCCCAATTCCGTTGCCAAAACGCCACTTCCACCAAATGTGGGATAACATACAATTCCTATTCGCATTATTTAAGTAACAAAGTTCCGCAAAAAATGTAGGTTTGCGATGTAAAATAAGTGTTTATTATCGATGGAGGTTTATAGCGACGATTATTTCATGACAAGGGCCTTGGATTTGGCGATGCAAGCCTATGAGGAGCAAGAGGTTCCGATTGGGGCCGTAGTGGTTCACAACAACAAAATTATTGGAAAGGGGTATAATCAAACGGAAAAGTTGCAGGATGTTACAGCGCATGCGGAAATGTTGGCGATTACGGCGGCTAGCAACGCGGTGAATGGCAAATATTTGGATGAATGTACTTTGTACGTAACCATCGAACCCTGTTTGATGTGTGCTGGAGCCATTCAGTGGTCGAGGTTTTCGCGTATCGTTTTTGGTGCGAGTGAGCCCAAATTTGGATTTGAACGAATTGATAAGGGTATGCTGGGTAAAACAGAAGTCGTTGGAGGGGTATTGTCTGAGGAGTGTAGTGATGTGATGAAGCGCTTTTTTCGTGAACGGCGCAAAAAAAGTATTTAATGAACGGCCAAAAAAATTTGGTAATTGTCTGAATTTGTGTAGATTGCAAATGCTAATCTATACTATTATTCAGAAGAATAATTAGGGGAGTTTTTCGTAGCAACCCAAATCAGGCTGGGGTTTTCGGGTTTTTCCAAGTAGATCAATGGTCGCTGGAGAACCGAAAGTTCCAGCTTTTTTGTATCCAAAAGCGGTGGAATCCGTTTGATAATTGCCTCTTTGCACATCCACAAACCCAGCGGTTTTATTAAAGAAATTGGGATATGTGATGATGGATTTGGGGTTGAGCGATTTAAGTAGGTTGTTTTCGAGGCGGATATTGAAAACGTTTAGAGTGGTTTGGTCGAACTGAAGTTCCTCTTTCTGCGGTCCATCAACAATACAATTATAAACGGATAAATTCAGTGGTGCATGGTTGAGTAATTTCCCATTGCCGTCTCGCAAGGTATTGGTTGCAGCAAAGTGACCATCTGTGCGGGAAGAGAAGCCGGAATAATCTGCAAATGTGCAGTAATTAAAGGCATAATTTCCTCCGAGGAGGGCTAGGAAGCTATAGCTGCCTGCATCGGCGAAAAGACAGTTGGTTGCTTGTATGTCGGCTGTGATTCCGGCCAAGCTTGCTTGGCCGGAATA
>NSIB01000019.1 GCA_002737625.1 Flavobacteriales bacterium
TTTTACCATTTTTATCAAACGAGATTTAAGACTTGTTCTTTGATTTGTTCCAATTTTTCTTTCATCTGAACCACCGCCTGCTGCATCGGGAAATAATTGCTTTTCACACCCATGGTGTTCATTTCTCTTCCCATTTCTTGGGCGATAAAATTCAGTTTTCTACCCAAGGGTTCCTTTTGCAGACATGTTCTGAAATAATCCAAATGCTGTTGCAAACGCTGCTTTTCTTCGGCAATATCCCACTTATCTAAGTACATCAAAATTTCCTGTTCAAAACGATTGTTATCTCTCAATTCCGACGATACATGTTCAGCCAATTGACCGTAAATGCGATCGCGCAAGCCCTGCTTGCGCGGATCCTCGTGAACCGAAACCTCGTTTAAATCCAGTTGGATGGATTCCACCAACGACAGCAATTTTACACCCGTAGCTTTTCCTTCTTCTTTGCGAAACTGTACCAACATATCCGCCGCTTGCAGCGTAAGTGCCACGATGGCCTTTTTAACTTCGTCTTCTACACCGCGTTCCCCTGTTTGGATGACCTCTGGAATGCGAATGATATCGCGAAATGGATCGCGGAACTCCACGCCCAACGCGCCACTCAATTCCTGATACTTATCCAAATACGCTTTTGCCAAACCTACATTGATGTGAATCTCTTGATCTTCAGCCTTAACGTTGGGAAAAGTGATGGAATAAGTACAAGTAATTGTCCCCCTTTCCAACTTTTCATTCAATAACCTACGTATTTGAGGATCAATCTCATACAAAAATTTGGGCAAACGCAAATCCGCCTCAAAATACCGTCCGTTTAACGCCTTTACCTCACAAACCGCGCGCATTGATGGCGTTTCCATTTGGGCCCTTCCGAAGCCCGTCATACTCTGAATCGAATTATCCATGCTAATTCAAGCGAAATTAACCCTTAATCAACAATTTTGAATCACCCATCCACCAACAATTAATTAACTTTGTACAACTTTGATGAAAGCACGCGCATTTTTAATCCTCCTTACTGCCACAACGATTCTATTATGGCGATGCGGTGGCAATACCGAAACCCAAGTTCCCACAGATTCTGCCACAACCGAGTCGGGCATCATCACTCAGAAAATTTCCGGATTTTCAGCCGATAATGCCTATCAAAATATCGAAAAACAATTGGCCTTTGGTTTTCGTATTCCTGGCACCGCTGCCCATAAAAAATGCGCGGATTGGCTTTTTAAGGAACTACAAAACACTTGCGATACCGCCTATTTCCAAACTGGCGAAGGCAAAGCGCCCAAAGACGGAAAGAAAATACCCATTTACAACATCATCGGAAGCGTAAATCCACAGGCAAAAAATAGAATGATCATCGCATCGCATTGGGATAGCAGACCCTATGCCGACCAAGACGATCAAAAACCAACCGAACCCATACTCGCCGCAAACGACGGGGCCAGTGGCGTGGGAATCATCCTTGAATTGGCGAAAAATCTTAAAATGCAAAAACCCGATTGGGGCATCGATTTTATACTTTTTGATGCCGAAGATCTAGGCATTTCCGAAATAGAAAACTCATTCTGTCTCGGCAGTCAGTACTGGGGCAAACACCCTCATATCCCAAATTACAAGGCCAATTTCGGTGTGCTTTTGGACATGGTCGGCGGCAACAATGCGCAATTTATGTGGGAAGAGAATTCCAACAATTACGCAAACTGGGTCCTTGTCCACACCTGGCAAATCGCCCAAGAATTGGGCTACGAAAACTATTTTCCTTTAAAACTCATTGGGGCCATCACAGACGACCACAAATACGTTTATGAGGCCACCAAAATCCCGATGATTGATATCATCCAATACAACCCGAACAGCGGTTTTGCTCCATTTTGGCATACACACGACGATAACATGGACGCAGTGGACAAGCGCACATTAAACGCCGTTGGAAACACGATGCTCCATCTGATTTTTAATCCACCCGCCATATTATGAACCCATTCCCAACCCTAAAAATACTGGCTTTTGCCGCACACCCCGATGATGTGGAATTGGCCGCATCCGGAACCTTGATGAAACACATCAATATGGGACATGCCTGCGGAATCATCGATCTAACACGCGGAGAATTGGGCACTCGAGGTTCAGCAGAACTGCGTAATCAAGAAGCCGCAGCAAGTGCAAAAATCATGGGGCTAACCATTCGTGACAACCTAGATCTTGGCGATGGTTTCTTTGAAGAAAACGAAGAAACATTGATCAAAGTAATCAAAGAAATTCGCAAATACCAACCCCAAATCGTTTTGGCAAATGCCGTTTCGGACCGACATCCAGATCACGGACGTGCCGCAGCTATCGTATCACGCGCTTGTTTTTTATCGGGCCTTCCGAAAATCGTTTGTGATCACGAGGGGATGAATTTACCCGCGCATCGACCTAAAACAATTTACCATTATATCCAAGATCGGAACATCGGACCCAACTTAATTGTCGATATTTCCGACGAATACGAACAGAAAATGAAAGCTATTATGGCCTTTAAAAGTCAGTTTTACGACCCAAATAGCCAAGACCCACAAACGCCCATTAGCGGTCAAGATTTCTTATCGTTTTTGGAAGCCCGCGCTCAAGAATATGGTCGTTTGATAGGCTGCAAATATGGCGAAGGTTTCACTACCGAAAGATGCATCGGCACAAACAATTTACTTGAAATTCTGTAACATAAATATCGTCGCTCATTCCTTGAAACGGTGGTCAAATACCGCTTGGAAGAATTGCATCGCATCGATGTTTGTGATTTGCCTTTTTGCCACGGTTAACGCCCAAATCAAAATAGCCGACATTATCGCAAATAAACCCTACGTAATCAATCTCCACCCCACGGATACAGGCAAACTGGTTGTTTTGTTGCCAATGCCTTTCGCAAGTTCACAATTCAAACCCGAGGCCTACAAGGTCAAATTGCCCCCTGCCACAGAAGTTCACGCGATTCATCTGGTTTATACCCGCTACAAACAAGTCGATACCTTCAATCAGCCCAAGCTCAATCAAAGACGATTAAACAATCTCAAATTGCTTTGGCCCGATGTTTTCAAACAGAACGATATCGCATGGCGCGTATTTGAGCAGAAATCCCCAAAAACATTGGAAGCGGCAGAAAACTGCTATCACGGCTTTGTGATTTATTTGAAAAACCATCCCCCAAAAGCGGAAACTGAAAAGGAAATTGCCAAAATTGATCGGGTGATAAAAAGCTATAAAGATTCCCAAGTTTGGATTCCTGAAACGGCCACCTACCGCGTGAGAAGACGTCAGGAAGAAACGGGTTATTACCTCCCCAACAGCAGAGATAAACGCAAAAAGAACATGAAGTTTAGCAGCGGTGGCATTTGGTTCAGGCAGAAGGAATATCGGATGATCAAAGACTCCATTCCATTGAAACGGGTACCGGGGCATTACGAAAAAACAGGATTCTTTGACACTTTTGGCTTGAGAAAAACGGACGAATTCAAGATTCTCACCCGCAAGAATTGGGGCGGAAAATATGCAGTTTTGGTGGATGTCACCGGCAGCATGACCCCCTACACAGCCCAAGTCATGTTGTGGATGAAGCATTCTAAATCTTGTCTTGACAATGGTAGAATTGTCTTCTTTAACGATGGCAATGAAGCACCCGACATGTTAAAACGCATTGGCTTTACCGGCGGGATTCACATGGCGGAAACGCATGTTTTTGATACCGCTTATTCGCTCATGAAAACCGCCATGCGCAGAGGCAATGGAGGGGATTTGCCAGAAAACAACATCGAAGCGTTGATCGCAACCCAAAAAAAATGGACCATGATTGATAGCTTTATTATGATTGCCGACAACAATGCACCCATCAAAGACATTACGCTAATCAAACAGGTCACAAAACCGGTGAACATCATTCTTTGCGGTGTTACCGATAAAATCCATCCCAATTATGTTGAACTCGCGGCCAAAACTGGGGGTAACATTTATACCATCGATGCAGAAATTAGCGGTCTTAACAAACTCAAACTAGGCAGTCGGATCGATGTTGGACGGTCCGTTTTTGAATACCGAAAAGAGGGCCTAATTCGAGTTTTTGATTATTAACGAATTACAGAAATGACAGAGAATAAAACCATCGAAACAGATATCATAATTATCGGAGCAGGACCCGTGGGTCTTTTCGCAATATTTGAAGCGGGATTATTAAAATTGCGATGCCATTTGATTGATGTTTTGGCCGAACCCGGTGGCCAATTGACAGAAATTTACCCAAAAAAACCCATCTACGACATCCCTGGATTTCCAAGGATATTAGCGGGAGATTTGATTGCCCAATTGATGGAGCAAGCGGCACCATTCAAACCCGGATTCACCATGGGAGAGCGAGCCGAAAGCATCGAACAAACAGCAGAGGGACAATTCATCGTAACCACCAACTTAGGCACCATCCACAAGGCGCCAAATATTGCAATTGCAGGCGGACTGGGTTGCTTTGAACCACGAAAACCCCCGATTGGTAATTTGTCGCAATTTGAAAATCAGGGCGTTGAATACATCGTAAAAGATCCTGAAAGATTTCGCAATAAACGAATTGTTATAGCCGGCGGTGGGGATTCTGCCCTCGATTGGACCCTCTTCCTAAAAGACGTAGCGAGCGAAATTACCTTGATCCATCGAAGAACCCAATTCCGCGGACATCTAGACTCCGTTCATAAGGTCATGGACATGGCTTCCAACAGAGAAATTCAATTGTTGGTGAACAGTGAAGTGACGCATTTGGCAGGCGATGACAACAACCTAGGTTTAACCCGCGTGGGCATTTCTACCGATGAAAAAGAGGATTTAACTTGGGTTGACTGTGATTATTTCCTCCCACTCTTTGGGTTGTCTCCAAAACTCGGACCCATCGCAGATTGGGGACTCAACATCAGCAAATCTGCCATCGAAGTAAATACTTTGGATTATAGCACCAATATCCCTGGTATATATGCCATAGGAGACGTAAACACCTACCCAGGCAAACTCAAGTTGATTCTTTGCGGATTCCATGAAGCCACCTTAATGGTCCAAGGTGCATTTAAGCGGATTTATCCGGATAAAAACATCGTACTTAAGTATACAACCGTTAATGGGATTCAAGGTTTCTGATGCTTACATTTTTGTTATTTCGCTCCTTGTTTAAATGGATATTTCGGATCATCCTAGTCTTTGTTTCGATTTCCTTGTTGTGGGTGGTTGCCTATCGTTTTTTTAATCCCCCCACCACCCTACTCATCCAATCTAGAGAAAGTGAATACGCAACCGCCGCACTACAACAATGGGTGGATTATGACCAAATCTCGGACAACATGAAAATGGCGGTAATCTGTGGAGAAGACCAACGTTTCAAAGACCACATGGGATTTGATTTCAAAGCCATCGAAAAAGCCATCGAACACAATATCAAAGGCGGCAAAACGAGAGGCGCAAGCACCATCAGCCAACAAACAGCAAAAAACGTATTCCTCTGGGAAGGTCGTTCCTGGATCAGAAAAGGCCTCGAGGTTTGGTTTACACTGCTCATCGAAGGGCTTTGGAGCAAAGAGAGAATCCTGGAAGTCTACTTAAACATTATCGAGCTGGGTCCAACCGAAGACAGTCTATACAAATACAACGAAACCGACCGGATATCAGTCAATGAAAACGCGGAGGAATCAAACAAAATCCGCCCCATTTTTGGCGTAGAAGCCGCTTCTCAATACTATTTTAAAAAATCGGCGAGCACACTCACCAAAATACAATCTGCAAAATTGGCCAGCCTTCTACCATGTCCACGAAGTTGCGGAATGAATAGCTCCTTTGCCCTACATCACCGGGCTTTTGTATTGCGTTGCATGCGCCGCTGGGGCAAAAAAATCATGCTGTAAGGCCCAATTTACCCATTCAGAGAAATTGTCGTATTTTTGCATGAATTAATTTTATGGCAACCACACAAGACGTATCTGTAGGCAATTTTATTCGCTACAACGGCGAACTCGTTCAAGTGATCGAATGGCAACACCGTACCCCAGGCAATTTGCGCGCTTTCTATCAAGGAAAAATGCGTCGTGTGAAGGATGGTAAATCCGCAGAAAACCGTTTCCGTAGTGGCGAATCCGTAGAAATCGTTCGCGTAGAAGTAAAAGAATTGGCCTACCTTTATGGGGATGGCGATGCTTTTGTTTGCATGGACAACGAAACCTACGATCAAATCACGGTTGCCAAATTTATGTTTGGTGAAGGTGCTAAATTCATGAAAGAAGGGGATACAGTGATGATTTCCTTTGAAGGCGACACCCCCATTTCTGCCGACGCTCCTTCTCACGCCATCGTGGAAATTACCTATACCGAACCCGGTGTAAAAGGCGATACCGCAACCAATACACTTAAATCCGCAACCACCGAAACAGGTGCCGTGGTGATGGTGCCATTGTTTGTGAATATCGGGGAAAAAATCAAAGTGGATACCAAAACGGGATCCTATGTTGAACGTGTAAAATAACCTGCACGGATGCAACCGTTGATGTCAGCCGAGGAAGGTTTTTTATCCTTCCCAGAAAAAGAATTAGCCACCCTAGAAAATGCAACGGTGGTGATTCAACAAATCCCTTACGAATACTCAAGCTCCTACCTCATGGGGTCCCATAAAGGTCCCGCCGCCATGGTGGAAGCAAGTCATTTCGTGGAATTTTACGACGAAGAAATCGATCGTGAAGCCTATAAGAATTTTGGCATCGCAACACTTCAACCCATTGATTTTACTGGAAAAATTGATGCCGATGCCGTAGAAATCATCGCGAATCAAACCCGCGAACTCCTCAATCTAAACAAATTCGTAGTTTCACTCGGCTCGGAACACACCGTAACCTACGGTTTTATGCAAGCCTATGCGGAGAAATACCCATCAATCAGTGTGTTGCAAATTGACGCCCACAGTGATTTAAGAGCCGCTTACAATGGAAATCCCTACTCGCATGCCAGTGTGATGCATCGAATCCACGATATGGGACTCAATTTGGTTCAAGTAGGTATCCGTGCGCAATGCATCGAAGAAAGTAACCTAATCAAATCATCCAACAATATTCATACTTGGTATGCCCATGATTTATGGGACAATGATGTTTGGATTGATGACTGCATCGACAAACTGGGCGATGTGGTTTATGTAACGATTGATGCCGATGGTTTCGACCCATCAGTTGCACCAGCGGTAGGAACAGCCGAACCCGGTGGACTCAGTTGGATCCAAGGATGTAAATTGCTCCGAAGAGTGGCGGAACGCAAAAAAGTTGTGGGCTTTGATATCGTAGAAATTGCACCGCGTGAAAACGACATACTTACCCAGTTTACGATGGCCAAATTGTGCTATAAATTCTTGGGTTACCTAGATATAAATGACCGAATATGACAACTGCCCAAAGAATTTACCTGGATAATGCTGCTACCACACCCATCGCAGAAGAAGTTGTAGATGCAATGATTCCAGTGATGCGCGAACATTACGGAAATCCTAGCTCAACCCATGCCCATGGCAGAAAAGTGAAAGGGATTATCGAAGAAGCACGAGGCAGCATCGCAAAAATGTTGGGTTGCTCTCCCGGTGAGATTTTCTTTACCAGCGGTGGAACAGAAGCCGACAACCTTGCAATTAGAGGCAGTGTGGCCAATTTGGGTATCGAAAATATCATCTCTTCAGCCATCGAGCACCACGCAGTTTTGCATACCGTAGAAGAATTGCATCATAAAAATGGCATTGGATTGCACATGTTGAATATTCTGCCCGATGGTCACATCAACATGAAGCATTTACAAACACTGCTAAATTCAACCACCAAACCACTCGTTAGTCTGATGCATGCCAATAACGAAATTGGAAATATCCTCGATATCGAAACGGTTGGAAAAATGGTTCACCAAGCCGGCGGAATTTTTCATTGCGATACCGTTCAAACCATGGGTCAGTACCGATTTGATTTGAGTCAGGGACACATCAACTTCCTTGCTGGTGCCGCCCATAAATTTAATGGACCCAAAGGCGTAGGATTTATCTATATCAACAAGAAAAATAAAATCCATCCCGAAATTACTGGAGGTGCTCAAGAACGTGAGATGCGCGGTGGGACTGAAAACGTAATTGGCATCGTGGGAATGGCAAAAGCCTTGGAGATCGCTTACCGCGAAATGGATGCAAAAAAAGTCCACCTCAAACATATCAAAGGATTGATGATTCAATTGCTGAGAGACGCGATTCCTGAAGTTTCTTTTAATGGTGACGCCGAAGGCAATTCGCTATACACCGTATTGAGTGTCTCTCTCCCCCCAAATGATGCAAGCAGTATGATACTTTTCAATTTAGACTTAGCGGGGATTTCGGCAAGCGGTGGAAGCGCATGTTCTAGCGGGGCAACCGGCGGCAGTCATGTAATCAACTGTTTAAACCCAGGAAGCAACCGAACTACAGTGCGATTCAGTTTTGGAAAACAAAATACCGAAGAGGATATTCGATTTACAGTAAATCAACTCGCCAATTGGTACGGAAACAAAGCATAATATTTAGTGGATTATTGGCAGCCATCTGTTTTTATAGCTGCGCCACTATCATTACTGGAAAACAACAATTACTTTACATCGTTTCTAACCCGCCTGGGGCTAGCATTCGGGTAGATAGAATCACAATAAATAAAGTTCCAATAGAATCGCCAAATGATTCTATCTCAACAACCGTGGAAACTCCCATCATCAAAAAAATCATTCCCGACACAACGATTTTAGGTATCACACCCTGCTTCATCAACGTACGTCGTCCCTTAAAAGACAGTCTTAAAATCACCCTATCCCATCCAAACTACCAGCCAAATACGCAGATACTAAAACCCAGATTCAATGAATCTGCCGGCCTCAATTTTATTATTCCCTGGAATTGGATGATTGATGCAATGACAGGAAGTTTGATGCGATATTCCTTGCCTGATACTTTTGTACTGAAAGAAATCAAAAAAACGCAGTAATTTTGCACCCGCAAGACAATGCCAACGCTGTACCTAACCCGAAAAGAACATTTCAACGCCGCACATCGGTTGTGGAACCAAACGTGGAGTGAAGAAAAAAATTCTGAAGTATTTGGCAAATGTGCTAACCCGAACTTTCACGGACACAATTTTGATTTATACGTTTGCGTAAAGGGAGAACCCATTCCAGAGACGGGTTGCGTAATCGACCTTAAAATACTTAAGGTTATTATTCGGGAAGAAGTGATTGACCATTTGGACCACCAAAATTTAAACCTCAATGTACCATGGTTAAAAGATACAATGCCTAGCATCGAAACTGTTGCCGTTGCAATTTGGCAACGCCTTTCGCCCAAATTACCTGTGGGTGTGACCTTGCATAAAATCACCCTTTGGGAAACACAAAACAATTTTGTGGAGTACTTTGGGGAATAATCCATCCCATGAAAGCGCTTCAGCGTTGGTTCCAAGAAAGCAACTGGCCAATTAATTTAGCCTTTCTATCCCTATTGCCCTTTTTCTTTGCTAACGGGGGATGCCTGCTATACACATCAGATAGCGGAGCCTATCTAATGACCGCCCAAAGCCTATCCATTCCCTTAGATAGGTCCGTTTTCTATAGCCTTTATATCCGTGGGCTACACGATTTTTTGGCCCTTTTCTCTCAACCCATCCTTGGCGAAATTGTTGTACTTCCGCCATTAATTTTACTCTTCGTGGGCATCTTCCAACTGGTCCAAAAATTATTTCCAACGCTGCGGAAACTGAAACAACAATGGATTTTTTTAGCCATGTGGTTTTGCGCTTTCTTTCTAACATCCATGCCGTGGTTCCTATTCCAGGCGATGCCCGATATTTTTACAGCCATTCTGTGCATTTTTGTCTTGCTCTTTCTTCAAACCAAATCTCTCAGCAATTCGATTGCCTGTTCAATGGTTATTCTGGTCGCCGCCATCATGCACAACGCCAACCTGATTACATTGACTTCTTTCTCTATGGCCATATGGCTTGCGCTTAAAGGTTATCTCGGAAAATGGACGCATCCAATCCATCAGTACATTACTTTATCCAAATCCCGCTCATTGCTGGGACTCTCTTTGATCCCATGGGCACTGCTGATCGCCAGCAATGTTTGGGGTGGCAACGGAGTTACTGTAGGCAAAGGTTCCCACGTATTTTTCATGGGCAAACTCTGTGAAAATGGCATCCTAAAAACTTATTTGGATGATGAATGCGCAACACACCCAAATCCATTCTGCGCTTATAAAGACAGCCTTCCCGAACACACATGGGACTTTGTCTGGAACAGCCATGGCATCCTCGAAAAGACAGGCGGTTGGCATCATAGCAAAGAACTTTACGATCAAATTATCTGGGGTACTTTAAGCAAACCAAAATACATTGCCCAACATATTCAAGCAGCGATATCAGCAACGGCCCAACAAGTGATATTAACCCATGGAGGCGACGGACTCACTCCCCTCGATACCATCGCGACATTGGCTCAGGAATTAAAACTGCACTACCCCGATGAATACCAAGGGTTTATCAATGAATCCAAACAACAAAAGTCCCAAATCGACTTTACATTTTACAACCGCATATATGACTGGTCGGCGATTGTTCTAATTCTGGGGGCTGTAATTTGTCTTTATCGCAGACCCAATCCACTCTTAGCAACATTCTTCGGTATCACGGCATTGTTTATTTTATGCAATGCGTTTTCTACGGCCTGTTTTGCCAATGTACTTGCCCGACTAAATGCGAGAGATTTTTGGATTTTGCCGATGCTTTCAATGGGCATTATCGTTCAGTATTTCTATTCAAATACCTCGAAACAGGAATCCGAAAGCCAATAAATCACAATCAATCTAGGCGGTAAACCGGATATAAATTGTGCGTTTTTTCGTAGTGTGCAGATTGCTTATAAACCCAATTTAACTGTCCCCAAGCATCCTTCGCAAATTCGCTATCGTTTGCTTTTTTACGCAAAAACTCCGCACGTTTTTCTGGGTGATCCTTCAGCCAATCCGCAGCTAAGTCCTCAAAAACGTAATCGCTGTAACCTTCTTTCTGCATCAATACGCCATCAAAAGCATTCCAAGCAAAATAGGAATCAGCGGCCCTTGGTTCCAAAACCGAAACAACAAACTTGGCATTCACTGATGTAATAGGAACAACCACATCACCCGCCCGCAGCTGAACTGCCAAAACCGTATCTCGGGTCTTTACACCATGATGCATATAGTGTTTTTCGTATGGGTGATTCACCGTTTTAAATTCAGCAATATAACTCACTCGCAACATCGCAACTGTATCGAAAGGAATCGGTTTACAAACCACTTTATTGAGCTTCAATTTCTGAATCACATCGCTATAGGCAAAGGGGACGATGTAAGCAGAGGGCACTAGAACACTGTCGGCGCAGCGGTATTGATCGTAATATTTCACTTTTTTCGACCATGGCTTGGTTCTATCGTACACCAAACGATCCGCGCCAGAAATTTCACTAGGGCGGTATCCCGATTCAAAGCCCAGGAAATCAATCTCGGTAAATTTTGTCTGGTCCAACTGAAACTGGATTGGCATCCATTTCCCTATGGGTTTGGGGGCAAAATCAACATTTTTTCTTCTTACGGTAGAGAACTCATTTCGCAGTGAAGGGGCGGTGGCGGCGATTAAAAATTGCTCCATGAATGCCAATGTACCCAACATTCGTTGCGAGAATGGCTTGAGCATGTGCGTTTCAACCGTATAGCCCAAAGTATGATGCAAAGCAGCAAAACCCGTTGCGTATCTTCCACCTTCCCAAAATGCGAACAACCCACTATCGGGCACCGTTTTCATCGTTTCAACATAGGGCGCCGTAGGCCATTGATTTGATTGTAATCTTTCTTTTAACGACTTCTCAAATGGCAATAAAACATCGGTCAAACCCGGTTGTAATTTCTCCGGACGGGTATGAAAATATGTTAGTACATATTGATAATCTGCCCCGTTGCTGGTGTGGTTATCGATAAATAAATCATACTGCTCCATTGCCATCAAACCCACCAAAGACTTTGCATTTCTAGAATCCAATTTGATAAAATCACGGTTCAAATCCAAGTTTTGCGCATTGCCTCTAAATCCATATTCCACCGGACCATTTTGATTGGCTCTGGACGTACCGCTTCGGGTGAGGGTGCCATCTACGTTGTACTGACAAATTACGTGGAGTTGCAGATAAGCAAGCACTTGTTGCCAATACTGGCCAAAAAATAGCATATCACGCAACAGAATCATCGAAGCGTCGGTGCCTTCGGGTTCTCCGGGATGGATATTGTTATTGATCAGAACTTTTACGATGGGCGTAGCCTCTACTTTGGGTCCGGCTTCAATACCCAAATCTCCGTTACCAAACCGATCCATGCTTCCCATGGCGGGTCCGTTGAGTTTAAGGACATAAATATCCTTGCCTGCATCCCCAAGTCCGATGGATTGGAGAAAACAGTAGGCGGGAAATGTAGCTGCGAGTTGCTTATACCAAGCCACACATTCAAAATAATTGGCGGTACCCAGGCCTTTTGATTTCTCGAAGGGGGTTAAGAGGGAATCGAAAGATTTTTGCATTTGGGGGCTCAGGGCTTTGCCCTGAGCCTTGCGCGCGCCTTCGGCGCGCATCATAGCCCCACTCAAACCCAATGTACCAAACTCATCCTTGGCTATAAATTCATACCCACCCGTAACAAGCCCCTTCCCCGGCTCCTGCGGTTGCTTCAACTTTTTACCCTGCCCAAATAAATCACCCAAAAAACACAAACAAACCAAAAATAACCAACCTCTGTTTCCCATCGCCGTCACCATTACCGAATACGATTCATGCTACGAACCAAACGCTCGTCTCTTCTGATGTTATAAACAGATAAGGCAGCAAACAAAATTAAAAAATGAGGCCATATTAAATGAATACCAAACTGGCCCGTGTAGTTTTCATGAGCCATCAACAAAAGAAAATATCTCAAATACAGCACCCCGACAAGCAAAATTGAAAACACCAGTGTCAACCACGCCGCTTTCAATTGCAATTTCCGGTTATTAAATAAAAATAAAGTAACCAATCCGGATAACACCATCACAATCGTAAAAAATGCCGTTAGCAAATCAGGGGTGTACATCGTGTTCGCATCCGTCACAACCCCCGAATAACTGTGCCAAAACATCAGGACATTTGAATTGCTACGGTCGTTCGCCGTAAACCAAGCATATACCGGATCCTGCCAAAGGTTGACATATCCAATGACGATAACCAAAATTAAAAAGATTGTTTGAATGCGCTGAATCATGAATTCAAACCTACCAAAAATTTGGCAATCTTCAATCCTAAAATACACCTATTATTTCACAACTTTCCCGCCCTTAAACTGCAGAAATTACGATGCGTATGGTTGTGTGCACAAACGGGATACTCGATTTTACATAAATATTGCCGCGATGATAGTCTGTGATAATTCGCTTAGCCAACGACAAACCCAAACCCCAACCTCGCTTTTTGGTGGTAAATCCGGGCTTAAAAATCGACTTCATCTGATCCCTTGAAACTCCCTTGCCATTGTCGGTAATATCAACCACCGCCTTGTTTCTTATCAGCTTTACGCTGCATTTTAAAATCCCTTCGCCGTCCATCGCATCGATACTATTTTTTATCAAATTCTCAATTACCCAATGAAATAAATTTCGGTTGATTCTGCACAAAACATCCGACTTCCAAAATTCGGATTCAAAAACAACGCCCCTACCCGATCTGTTTTTCATGTATTCGATAGCCTCAAACATCACTTCATTCAAGTTTAAAGTTTCCAACACCGGATCTGATCCGATTTTAGAAAAACGCTCTGTAATAATATTCAATCGATCAATATCCTTACGCATCTCCATCGGCGCACCTTCCGGCAAATCGCCAAGCTCCATCACCTGAACCCAACCCATCAAACTAGAAATGGGTGTCCCCAATTGATGAGCCGTCTCCTTGGCCAATCCAACCCAAACCTTGTCTTGCTCGGAACGCGTGGAATAGGAAAACGCCACGTAGGAAACAAACATAAAGAGCGCAACAATTCCCAAAACAACATAGGGATAATATTGGAGTTGCGTTAAAACTGTGCTGCTTCCATAGTACACTCTATAATCAACGTTCTTGTCTACCGGTACAATAATGGGTTCATTCTCTATTTTGAAAGCTTCTAACTTGGCCTGCAAATACTCCTCAACGTGTTTCCGACCGCTGTTATCGATATTAACAAATTCCAAAACCCTCCCTTGGTCGTCGACCAAAATGGCCGGAATCGTAGTATTGGACTGCACAACTCGCAACTGAAAACCCAAATCACCGTCGCTGTTTGGATCGGTTAGTATACTCTCCGCCTCCGCCCACATTTCCATTTTTTTCTTCTCCTCACCGGCAATTTTCACAACCAATCGCTGACTCAAATACAAGGTAATGATACTTATAATCAAAGCCAATAACATCAAAATTATTTTGATGAATCGCCTTGATTCGTAAAAATTCACCATCCCCTTATTTTTCATGTCACGACCTAGTCTTTTGAAAAACACATGACATCAAAATACGTAAATCATCAATTACAGAATAGTCGCGCGCATAATTCATTACCGCATCCAATTCAAATTCTGTTCCCTTAAACTGCTGCGCTACCTCAAAAACAGGGGATGCCAATTTGGGTAAACTCGCCGTAGATCCAGTGCGTTGATACCCCACCCAAGTATTCCGCCCAATCAACACAGAAAACAACGCATTTAAACACTTTCTCCCACCTGAAAAACAAATCAACAAAGGAATCAGAGGCAACATCACAAGTGAAATCAACACATCAAAAACCCGTTTATTCCTCAAATGATGAACCTGAGCCAAATGATAATTTACTTCCAAGGTAAACAGCTCGCCGGGTAAATTTTTTGAATCCGATCCAATGATCGTTTCTCCCTTTTCTGGTGCAATTTTCACTTGAACGGGCTTGGATTGAAAATCATTCATGTGTAACATAATTCGCGATGATGAAACATCCTTGCCACTAAATATCACCAAATCGGGTCGATAAATTTCTAATACCTCAGACATCTGTTCCAAATGTCCAATAAAACCGTTCTGTCTCACTTCGCTCGCCGAAACCCATCCCAACACTTCATGATTGACCCGTCCCCGTTTCAGCAAATTTTCGATGCGTTGATTCTCAGATTCACCCCCAACCAAAATCACCTTCCTGCGGCCGCCATGATCAAACCGAATATCGCCAATCCGCAATGACTGAGCAACGCCCCTCGTTAAAAATACCGCCCCCACGGCCCACGCTGAGCCCAATGCCAAAATTGCCCTAGAAAATTGCAACTCCTTTGGTAGAAATGCATACATCGCAAATAAAGCGAATGAGCCAACTAGGGTCCCCCTAAATAAACGTCGCGCAACAAAAGGCTTATCATAACCGCCCCACAGGTATACAGTGCACATGACTACCCCAATGTAAATAGGAATATGGAGTGTAAAAAATTCAGAAGGATAATACCCTCGAACAAACTTGTGATACAACTCCCAATATTTTGCAATGCCAAGGTATCCAATAAAAATGAGCAAAAAATCAAATAATGGCAACCATATTTTTTCGGCCAAACGAGCACAAAAGGCAGCAGAAGCCCTCAAATAAATAGCCAATCGAATAAAGAACGCAAACCTCCCTGCAACGGAACTGCTGTAGTGTTTTTTTGCAAACAAGACCATCGCGTTGTAAAACACTTTTACATAATTGGCCGTTTTTCGCTTTGTACTTTCACCCTTATAATGGATGATCGTTGTTCCTGCAAAATATACATTTTTATACCCTCCCAGCGAGATGCGATAACTCAAATCAACGTCTTCACCGTACATAAAGTAATCCTCATCCAGCAATCCAACCTTCTCCAACACAGAAGACCGCATCATCATAAAAGCACCACTCAATACTTGCACATCATTGGTTTCATGCTCGCTTAAGTACTTCAAATGATACCGACCAAATAATCGAGATTTAGGAAACAACGCACTAAGACCCGTCATTTTGAAAAATGCAACCTGCGGCGTAGGTAGTCCCCTTTTACTCTCTAGCAAGAATTTTCCCTTTCCATCGATCATCCTCACACCCAAACCACCAATTTTAGGGTTCGATTCCATATGTGAAACACACAACTTCAAACTATCTTCCTGTACCACCGTATCCGGATTCAACAGCAAAACATATTGACTGTTACTCAATCGCATGGCCTGATTGTTGGCCTGTGAAAAGCCCAAATTTTCTGTATTGGCAATTACCTGAACCCAAGGGAACTTGTCTTGAACCATGCTAACACTGCCATCAACACTATTATTATCAACCACCCAGACCTCCGCATCCATCCCAACAATCGCCTTCTCTACAGACCGCAAAGCCTGCTCAAGAAAATACTTGACGTTATAATTTACGATAACAACAGAAAGCGTATGCTGCATGTTTTGGGCGGAGCAAATTACAATAAATATTCGGTTCTCTGTGCGATAGATCGCCCCAAAGTGACCTCATCGGCATATTCAATTTCGCCACCCACGGCTATGCCACGCGCAATACATGTTACTGTAACACCAAAGGGTTTCAATTTTTTGGCCAAATAAAACATAGTTGTATCCCCTTCAACCGTTGCGCTCAATGCCATCATCACCTCCTCAACCAAGCCATTTTCAACACGAAAAATCAATGTGGGGATATTCAAATCATCCGGACCAATGCCATCCATCGGTGAAATCAAACCACCCAAAACGTGATACTTCCCCTTAAACTGAGCCGTTGATTCAATGGCCATCAAATCGCTAAAATCCTCAACTACACAAATCACACCCTCGGAGCGACGGGAATTATTGCAGACATTACATCGTTTATGATCGCTTACATTCCCGCATACCTCGCACAAATGCAATTCCGTTTTTAATTTTAATAATGCATCCGCCAAATTGGCAACCTCTATCTCTGGACGCTTGAGTAAATACATCACCAATCTCAAAGCCGTGCGCTTTCCAATCCCCGGAAACGATGATAACGCTTCTACAGCTTGCTCCACAATACCCGATGTAAATTGCATACTTCGCAAAATTACATCATAGTTTTTAGGTATTTACGAACTTGCATTTGGTTTAAAAAATCATCCTACCTTTGTATCGCATGTTTATCGAAGTACTGCAAGCCAAAATCCACAACGTCCGCCTAACTCAGACGGAATTGAACTACACTGGGAGCATCACCATTGATGAAAATTTAATCGATGCCGCCGGCATGTTGCCCAATCAAAAAGTTATGATCGTTAACAACAACAACGGGGAACGCTTCGAAACTTATATCATCAAAGGTGAAAGAAATTCAGGCATCATTGGATTAAATGGGGCGGCGGCAAGAAAAGGCCAAGTGGGCGACGAACTCATTATTATGACGTTCACTTACCTCACAGCAGAGGAAGCCAAAACGCACCAACCAAACAACCTGTTTCCCGATAGAAACAATCGCTTAGTTTGAAAATCAACAAAAAAATAATCTCACAAACCCTACTCATCCTTCTGGCCGTTGGGGTGTTTGTCCTTATTGGTTTAAAAATTGACTGGGTAGCGACGTGGAAATCAGTAAAAAATGCCCATATGGGTTGGTTTACAGCCGGTATCGTTGTGATGTTGATCTCTCACTTTTTAAGGGGTTGGCGATGGAATTTGTTGCTCAAACCAGCCGGATACCCATTGAATCCTTTGCGTGCTTTTTACGCGGTAATGATTGGCTATTTAATCAACGTTGCCACCAGCAGAGGCGGTGAATTTGTGCGATGCGCCATGGCTGCCAAAAGCGAAAAAGCCCCCGTCCCAACACTCGTTGGAAGCGTAGTTACCGAACGTATCATCGATCTTTTGGTGATGGGTTTACTGGCGATGCTCTGCTTACTATTACAATTTGAACAATTCTGGGGATTTTTTGACCAATATTTACTTCAGCCCGCATTAAACTATATGGTTCCCATCCTCATCGGAATGGCGTGCAGTGTTGCAGTATTATTTTGGCTGAAAAATAAAAAGAAGCAGACGTCCAGTCATACCAACCACGATAAACAAACTTCACCGCAAATCACAGGGCAAAAGAGCAATGCGAAAGAAACCATTTTTACCAAGTTTTCCGGTGGACTACAATCCGTTTTTCAATTGGAAAACCCCGTGGCCTTCATACTTGCTTCGTTGGGAATATGGATCGGCTATTGGCTGAATACCTATTTCATGCTAAAAAGCCTAGATGTCACCGTCGATTTCACCCTAGTTAATGCCCTCGGAGTATTGATATTTTCTACCTTGGGTGTGATCGTACCACTTCCCGGTGGCGCTGGAGTTTGGGGGACGTTAGCCTATGGACTGACCCTGATTTATGGTTTGCCCCAAGACCAAGCCAATACATTTGGTATTTATTCTGTCGCCGTCAGTAATCTGCTCATGATCGTTTTTGGTAGCATTTCCTATCTGCTGCTATATTTGGAAATTCAAAAAGCCAGTAAACATGAAGCTGAAGGATAAAATCGTTTCAATGAATGTCGCCCAATCCATGGTAAACCAATGGCAAAACCAGGGCGATAAAGTCGTTTTTACGAATGGCTGTTTCGATATTCTTCATGCAGGTCATGTTCATTATTTAGAAGAAGCCCGATGCCTGGGCAATAAACTCGTGATTGGGTTGAATACGGATCAAAGCATACAAAGACTGGACAAATCTCCAGCGAGACCCATACAATCGCAAGATTCAAGAGCGATGGTATTGGCCGCATTGGATTCTGTTTCCCTCGTGGTTCTATTCGATGAAGACACACCCAAAGAACTCATCGAAACTTTAAATCCGAACATTTTGGTGAAAGGGGCCGATTACCAAATTGATCAAATTGTGGGTGGAAGTCATGTGATTGCCAACGGAGGAGAAGTGAAGACATTGGAATTCTTGCCTGGATACTCTACCAGTAAAATCGAACAGAAAATTCTGAAGAGCCACGGAAAATGAGTTAATTTTCCTCACGATTATCAAGTTGTAGGTTAAACCATTCGATGCTTACCCATCTCACCGCCAAGCATCGGTAACGCAAGATGTGGAAAACGATTTTGGTGTTTTCAAAAACCAAAGAATCCGCTGGATGAAAAAAATATTTTTGCAAAAAACACAAAAAACAGCCCTATAACAAACTTCCATGGGCTTTTTCTTCTTGGCTTTTGGGTGATAGCGATGAAAGCCGTGTTATCTGGCCACTATGAATATATGGCTTCGCTTTGGCTGTGAAAACTGTGTGTGGATGCAGAAGCTGCATACACCGCAATCAACATTCCCGAGATTTTTTCACCTCGTTTTTGCCTCGCTATTTTTTGGTTTGATTTCAATCAACATGGCCCATTCTCAGTGTAAACTCAATAGCCAAACCTATCCAACGGCATTCTTCGGCAATACAAACCTTTTTACACTATCCAACGGCTCGATAATTTCCAACATCCCCGCCTCAACAGTAAAACAAGTTGCCATCGCCATCCAAAAATGTCAAATGGATAGCAACACCTGGTTGGAAGCCACATTTTCTCTCGAAATTAATCCTTCCAGCGCCAACTATGTAGAAGCCTATTTTCACTGCGATTCATCGCGACAAAATGGTTGGATTATTCGATTGGGTGATACCGACGATGACATTCAATTGATTCTACTCAAAAAAGGGGCAGCGCAAATAATTTTAAAAGGGGCAAAGGGATATTTCAACCGAACCAAATCAAACATTACCCTCAGAGTCGTAAAACAACCCGAACAAATTATCGTACTTTACAAAGACAGCGCCTGGGAAAAATTCCAATGTTTGGGCGCCGGAATCGATACGATGTCTTACCTGCAGTCCTACCACGGCTGGGGCATTAGCCAATCTGGGAGCAGCGCGGCGGGAAAACACAAAGTGGAGCAATGGTATATCGGTCCGCCGCGCCCAGACAGAACACCTCCCCAATTAACAAACATCCTTTGGATTCAACCCAATATCGCTAGGTTGCAATTCTCGGAGCCCCTCCAAATCCCAGAACAACAACAATTTATTTGTAATTACAATGCAGCAGACTCCATTGCAGCCATCAATTCGCGAATCATTATTGCCAAATTTCCTAAAGTTTATTGCAATCAATTCAATACCGTTCACTGCCAAAATCTTCTAGATACGGCACACAATGTCTCAGCGCATCTTCAAGACTCTGGCATCGCCGAATGCAACACACCCATCTATTTCAATCAGATTATCTTCACCGAAATCATGGTCGACCCCACGCCCCAAGTGGGTTACCTACCGAATGCCCAATATATCGAAATTTACAATACCACCGATACCGCCAAATGGCTACATACATTGTCATTGTTGGATCCACAAACGTCCTGCGCTTTGCCCAAATACCTACTGCCCCCAAAGGCTTTTCTCGTTTTACACGATACCCCAGATAGCGCCTTCAATTACCTCAAAAAAAAAGCAATTAGAATCAACAATTTACCCCACTTAAATATCGATGGGGATGAGATCCTTTTGATGTATACACGCGATACCATTCATCAACTAACCTACAGCGACAAATGGTATCACCCTTTATACAAAGGAGGTGGATATGCCTTAGAGAAAACCGATTTAACCTGCGGATGTATCAACGATTTCAATTGGCATAGCAACCATGATTTAGGGGGAACTCCAGGTGAAACAAATTCAACACCGCTACCATGGCCCTCTCCAAGATCAGTGAACGCGAAATCGGAACCGCCCAAATCCAGAATCATTGAACATCGTTGGCGAACAAAACAGATGCTAGAAATCAAGTGCAATGTTTCCCCTGAAAGATTTGATGTTTCTGTAAGGCCGCCGCAACCCTCACCAAAGTTAATTCTAATTCCAAATAGTGGCGATACCCTAAAAACCACTTTCGTCCATAACATAAACAATGGTTGGTTATTTCATATTGATTCTAACGAACCGGTAGAGGCAAAAGCAATAATTATCAATGCAAAGGATTGCGCCCATCGATCACTCATAGACACTCATTTCCAAGTATTCACCTCAACCTACTCCCCCCAACCTAAGGAATTGCAATTCAACGAAATTATGTTTAATGCCAGCGATGGATCCGTTGATTTCATAGAACTCGTGAACACCTGCGATAAAGCAATCCAATTGCAAGGACTCGAACTACTGATAGACAACGATCAACAAATAACCCAACGGATATTACTGTGCAACGAACAAAAAAACCTTTACCCAAACCAAATCATTTGCTTTAGTTCAGACCCGTATACCCTCGCCAAAACCTACAACCCCGAACGATACACATTTCATAAATATTGCTCAACTTTCCCGAATTTATCTGCAAGCGGAGCAGGACTCCAATTGGCAATGAATAACTCACCTAATATCATCGACATAATGCAATATCACGAATCAATGCATCACAGTTTATTGATTGAAACCAAGGGCGTTAGCCTCGAAAAAAACCACCCCACAGCGCCAAGTTCCTCGCCCCCATTTTGGTTCAGCGCCTCTTCCACAATAGGATTTTCCACTCCCGCAGAGTCAAACAGTCAACAGATAAATCTAAGAACTGCCACAATCAAAAACAAAAAATGCTTTTCACTTCTCAACACCGTTTTGGGCCCAAATTCTCGGGGCAATGCCGAAAATACCAATACACTCATGCTATCATTTCAAATGCCCCAACCAGGTTATATTTTAACCGCGGGTATTTATAATCTCCATGGCGGACTCATGGGTATGCCCATTTATCAAGCACTCATTGGCAAAGAAGGTGTACTTCCTATTCCCATTCAAATGTTAAATGGCACACTTTCCAACGGAAATTATATTTTACATATAGATGCATTCCATCGGGAAGCTGACATTTGCACTCAGAATCTGCGGTGGATTTATATGAACCCATAAAATGAACGACCAAACAATACAAGAGCGCCTCAACATCGAATTGAGTGAATTTTATAGCCACGAGGAAATTCGGGCCTTCTTATTTTGGATCCTACCGCACATTCATTCCACTCAAACCAATAAAGAATCTACATTAGATCGAATTATCACTGAATTAAAATCAGGCAAACCCATTCAGTACATTTTTGAAATTGCATTTTTTGGTCATCTCGAACTAAAAGTAACCCCTCATACGCTGATTCCTCGTCCCGAAACAGAAGAACTCTGCGATTACATTAGCAAGCATTTTAGCCATTGGCCGGTTGAGAAACAAACTGCCACAATCACAGGGATAGACTTGGGAACTGGTTCTGGGTGTATTCCAATCTTCCTTCTAACCCAAAATCCCAATTGGAAATTCACCGGGGTTGATATTTCTCCATCAGCACTGCAGGTCGCCAACTTCAATGCAATAAATCAAGGGGTATCAGAACGTTTTATTGCGGTTGAACAAGACATTTTAGATGCATTTGAACTACCAACCAATATCCAATTACTGGTTTCAAATCCGCCTTACATTTCAGAATCTGAACGAGAATATATGTCGGACCGCGTATTGAAATTCGAACCCAAAAATGCCCTTTTTACCCCAAACAAAGACCCACTTCAGTTTTATAAAAAAATCGCGGAACTGGTTCCCAGTTCCGCGATTCAACAATTATCAATTTGGTTAGAGATTAATCAATACTATTCCGAAGAAATCAAATTGCTGTTTTCACCATTGGGCGATACAGAAATTCTCAATGACTTATCCGGGAATCCTAGATTTCTACACTGCGAAATCACAAATTCTATTTAGCAATAGAAATCATTCCTGCGCCGTCCTTTACCAAACTTCCCGCCTTATACATTTGGGTAAGTGTAGTGTAAATTCCTTGAGAGAAACGCTTTTTATCTCTTTCGCCACTGCGCTCAAACAACGCTGAAATCAAATCACCAGACGAAATTGCATGTGACAATTCAGCAATGTAATTCAAAATCACATCGCGCTTTGTTAACTCACCCGCCTTCCTACGTCCGCCACCTTTACGATATCCTGTTTTTGGTGGACGACCTCTAGGACCCGCAACTTTTTCTACTTGGGGTTTGGCAGGACGACCGCGCTTTCCGGTACCCTTAGACATAGCCTTAAGTCGGTTTTTCTTCGCACGATTCTTCCATAAAATCAAAGATTTGGCGGCAACAGCCTTCACCTTCTCAATGTCCTTCGCTTGCTTCTTTTCTAGTTTTTCTATTTCTTTTTCCGCTTGAGCCGTAGCCTTTTTCAAGGCATTAGAAAGCGATTGAATTTCCTGCTCTAGCAAAGAAAATACACTCAAATAAGCAACTTTTTTCGATGTCTTTTTTGACTTCACCTTGTTCTTAGAACCTGGCTTACGCCCCCTTTTCTTGGGGCCTTCAACGGGATTTGTTTCTACTTTTTCCATAAAAATGACGCAATTTTTACAATACCTAAAATGGGATTTTTTATTTAAGTCACAAATTTAATAATTATATTCATCATTTACCAAATAATTAATAAAAATCAGATACAAATCTGATTTTTATTTTTACAATACCCTAAGAACCATCATATATTTTGAACCATTGTTAAATTTTCACCATGGAGCGCAGCAATTAATCCACTAAAAACCATGGTCGTTGACTCAATAAAGTATCCTATTTTTGTACCCACCGGGCCTAACTCATTGACAATACTTTCAAAAATATCGGACAATCACCATATTAAAAGTTTAAACTCGGCGTCGTTGATTGACTTGTCTAATGATTTACGTCAATTTATTACACAGTCGGTACTCACATCAGGAGGACATTTCTCTTCCAACCTGGGCGTAATTGAGTTAACCGTGGCCCTTCATCACACCCTAGATTTCCCGAATGATGGAATTGTTTGGGATGTAGGCCATCAATCCTATCCCCACAAAGTATTAAGCGGCCGTGGTGATTTATTACACACCATCCGAAGTTTTCAAGGACTCTCAGGCTTTCCCAAGCGCGACGAGAGCCCATTTGATATATTTGGTACTGGGCACTCCAGCACAGCCATTTCCGCCGCAATGGGCATGGCAGCTGCTGCAAAAATCAAATCAAATACCCACGACATTTCCGCAAATATCAATGAGCCCACCTTTGTAGCAGTAGTAGGCGATGGCGCCTTAACAGCAGGCCTTTCTTATGAGGCACTCAATAATTTGTTCAAGTCGGATTTGAATGTCATGATTGTCCTAAACGACAACCACATGGGCATCGATCCGAATACGGGTGCATTGAATACACGTTTACAAACAGCACCGGAAAAAGTAAAAGCGTGGTTTGAATGGTTCGGACTAAACTACCAAGGTCCGATCGACGGGCACAACATGAACGAACTGCTCCCCGCAATTCAGCGATGCTACAATCAAACTGGCCCCCGCCTCCTTCATATTAAAACCATCAAAGGAAAGGGCTACCCACCCGCCGAAAAAGAGCAAACGAAATGGCATAGCGCTAGCAAATACGTCAAAATTGAACAACCCAGCCAATCCAATGTGAAATGGCAGGATGTTTATGGCGACATGCTATTGTCGCTCGCCCAATCCAATTCCAAAATCGTTGGCATTACCCCCGCCATGCCATCGTCCTGCGGAATGATTAAAGCAATGAATGCCTTTCCCGATCGATTCTTTGATGTGGGCATTGCAGAGCAACACGCTCTCACATTCGCTGCAGGCATGGCCACCCAAGACACAATTCCTATCGTTAACATCTATTCCTCCTTCTTACAAAGAGGATACGACCAATGGATTCATGATATCGCACTGCAAAACCTTCCGGTAATACTTTGCATCGATAGAGCGGGCTTAGTAGGTGAGGACGGCCCCACACACCACGGCGCATTTGATATTGCTTTCCTTCGCTGCATTCCGCAGACAATCCTTTGTGCCCCGAGAAACGCCAGAGAGTTATACGCCTCGCTGTGGCTCGGAACACAAAACGTGGGCCCCATCGCAATTCGATATCCAAAAGGAACATTAATTGACAATCAATGGGAGCCTGCCATGGATAGAACTTTGGCCATAGAAACCCTATCGCCACAATGGTTAAAATCGGATGGCCGAGCAAATGTCCTGTTGATCACCACCGGCCATGCAACCAATTTGGCCATTCAAGCGAATTCCATTCTGTTAGATAACCATAATTCAGGCACTAAGAACAGCGTTGATGCAGTGACTAAACTTTCTCCCAAAATACAATCTTCCAATTACCATCACCTACATATTCCGTTATTGCAATGGGCCGATGACAACCTGGATTTTCAATCACTTTCAGCCGCTATAACTCCAAAAACTACTCAGAATTACGAATATATCATCACAGTGGAAGACGGTTGTGTACAAAGTGGTTGGGGTGAAGGACTGCAACAATCAATCGCTAAATCCATTGAGCAACGGCACAATTACCAAACAAATCAACCTGCAATTCCGCAATTCCAACACTTGGGCATCCCCCATAATTTCATCGAACACGGCAACAACGAGGAAGATCTTTATCATCGTTGTGGGTATGCGCCAGAGGATATCGCTGAGGCGATTATAACTGCTTTAGCCAAGCATTCATTAACAGCTGTCCCTCGGGAGTAAGAATACTCTCTGGGTGAAATTGTACTGCCCAAATTTGATTAACGGCATCACTTACCGCCATTACCGCGCCATCACAAGTCGCTTCGATTTTTAGCGATGTAGAGGGAACCCCTTTTGATGGCCCTATTGATGAAGGTTTAACGACCAAAGAATGATATCGACCTACCTGCATCGGATTGGATAAACCGTGAAAAATGCCCTGGTTCGTATGTTTGATAAACGAGGGTTTTCCGTGAACAGGCACATCGCCATGCACCAAATCCCAACCATACGCTTGTCCGATCGCCTGCAATCCCAAGCATACGCCCAAAATTGGAAGTTTACCCATCGACCACCCAAGGATTGTCATTAACATGGGATGGCTATGTGGTTGGCCCGGGCCCGGGCCAACCACATAGCCATCATATTTCTGCAATGCCAACAACCAATCTGCCTGATCAACCGCAACAAGTTCATCAATCCTAACCACATCCACTTGTGCGCCCCCCACCGACAAACCATGCACTATGTTGTATGTAAAACTATCGAGATTGTCGATGAATAAAATCCGTTTTTTCAATCCGATGGCTGCCATTTGTGTGAAATCAAATTCCTAATTTCTTTCCAATCCCCACAACAAAATCCTTGAGATAATAGGGCTCGTAGTAAGCCAAATCCTCAAAATTATTTGCTTGAAATTTCGAAACTACCAAGTGACTCAAATGATCCGCCCGGGGAGATAGTTCAATAAACTTCGACCCATCGTTGGCAACCAATCGCGCTATCTTTTCATTGGCATTCCCAACAAAACAATTACTATCAACCGGATCGCCCAACCTGGGATCTGGCAAAATCATCGCACAAATCGGTACTCTCACCTCGTAACCAGAGTCAGAACCATCCAAACCATCGCGCTCCAATTTGATCGCATATACTTCATCTCTGCGCGCATCCATCATCACCCAAACACTATCTATAGATTCATTCGATCGCAAAACCTCCGAGCCCAAAGCCTCAAATCCACTCACAGAAATTAACGGCACAGCCATTGCATAACACAAACCCTTCGCCAAACTCACCCCAATCCTTAATCCGGTATAACTGCCCGGTCCCTCATGAAATCCCACAGCAGAAATTCCTTTTGTAAAAATTCCGAATCCCGAATCCGCTATAGCATCCGCTATAGCATCCGCAGCCGAATCCGCTACAGCATCCGCACCCAAAGCCCCGTGAGATTTAATAGCATCCTCAATACCAGCCCCCGGGTTCCGCGCCATTTCCACAGCTCGTTGGACCATCATTGGCAGCAATTCCGCATGGGATTGAACCTCCTTGCCCACCTCTAAATGCACCAAAACACCCGCTTCTGTGACCAAAGCCACCGATGGATATTCGGCCGATGATTCAATCAACAGTATCATTAACTCATTTTTTCTACCGCAAAACTAACCCATAATATCGCAACCACCCACCATTCTGCGCAATCACTTATCTTTGTATTTTTAAAAATCTATATGTCAAAAGAAGTTTATATCGTTGCCGCAGCCAGAACCCCAATGGGAAGTTTCAATGGCTCCCTTTCTACTGTTCCAGCAACCCAATTGGGTGCCATCGCCATCAAAGGCGCTTTAGAAAAAGCAGGCATCAATCCAAATGATGTCGATGAGGTTTATATGGGTTGCGTTTTGCAAGCCGGCGTGGGACAAGCGCCCGCCCGTCAGGCCGCAAAATTTGCAGGCATTGGCGATCATGTACCCGCAACCACAATCAACAAAGTGTGTGCGAGCGGTTTGAAGTCGGTGGCCTTGGCAGCACAGAGCATTATGCTCGGTCTAAACAACATCGTAGTGGCAGGTGGAATGGAAAACATGAGTCTTACACCGCATTACCTTCCAAACTCTCGCGCTGGATATAAATATGGCAACATCCAAGCCTTGGATGGCATCATCAACGATGGCCTAACCGATGCGTATGGCAAAACCCTCATGGGAACTTGTGCCGAGCTATGTGCCAAAGAAATGAACTTCAGCCGTGAAGCCCAAGACACTTACGCCATTCAAAGTTACACGCGCGCTGCAGAAGCTTGGAAAGCAGGCAAATTCAACGACGAGATTGTTCCTGTTACAGTGCAAACCCGCAAGGGCGATGTGATTGTGAGCGAAGACGAAGAATATAAAAATGTCAATTTTGATAAAATCCCTGGACTAAAAACCGTTTTCCAAAAAGATGGAACGGTGACCGC
>NSIB01000002.1 GCA_002737625.1 Flavobacteriales bacterium
AATGATTATTTATTCAACACAAACTCCTTATGGATTGTGCCCTTTGAAGTTGTAACGCTTACCATGTAAACACCAGCAGAATGAGCTGTCATATCGATAGTTTCGTTCACAGCAGCACCCGTCAAAGTTTTGCTGTACAATTTGTTGCCTCTAACATCATAAACAAAAACACTCACTGTTTCTTTCTGTGTCAATCCCAAATTTAAGTTAATCAAACCTTGAGTTGGGTTAGGATACAAATTCATAGATGCGATGTTTACTTTGTTCAAACCTGAAGTTGTAGCACAAACATCACAGCTAGCCCAACAAACATTATCCAATGTCTTGTTACCAGTCAATTTTACAAAACGATTGGTATTAACACCTGTTGTCTTAACACATGGAGTTCCTGCCGTCATTTTCTCTTCATCTTTCCAGTTGTCAACCTCGAACTTGTACTCGATAGAATCATCAGTCAAAGTCAATGTAGTACTGTAAATTTTATCACCATCAGGATCTGTCATTTTGTTTGCATTTCCAGACCAAGCATTGAAGGTTCCCGTAACAAATACATCTGTAAACGTCTTAGTGTACTGCTTCATGTTACAATTGAAAGTAACTGATTTGCTTGCCACCGTTTTACAAGCAGAACATCTGTTCCAACAAACAGTAGCGATAGTTAAATTTCCGCTCAATTTCACAAAACGATTGGTATAACCACCTGTTGTCTTCGTACAAGAAGTTCCTGATGTTAAAGCCTCCTCACCCGTCCATCCATCCAAAGTAAATTTGTATTCGATAGAATCCGATTTGATGTTAAATGTGCCTTCCCAAACACCATCTTTGTTGGCATCCGTTAAAGCATTACATGATCCACACCATCCGTTATAATTACCATTTACAAATACCCCTTTGAAAGCGGTGCCAGTGTAACTGTTCATGTCAACTTTAAAAGTGACATCTTGTGTAGATTGACCTATTGCGCTGAGCGCCAAAAAGCCAATCGATAAAAATGAGTACAATTTTTTCATTTGAGTATTTTTTAGTTGGTGGGTTCTAGTGGCTAACGCAAAAATTAGTAATTCATTGGTGGTTAATCCCAGTCGAAGCATAAACAAACATAAGCAACAAAAGTATTAAACCCAACTCACTAGAGGCTCAATTAGTAAATGCCATTTCAACAAAGCGAGCTAAGAATCCCCCTCTGAAGATAGTTTTGTATCTTCGCTACCATGGAACCCAACGCGGGCATATCGGTGGTAATTATCGCTTACAATGAAGCCAACAAGATTGGTGATTGTATCGATTCGGTGATTGGAATTGCCAATGAAATCCTCGTGGTTGATAGTTTTAGCACCGACGATACGCCTATAATAGCCCGCGGCAAAGGCGCCCGAGTAATTCAACATGCCTTTGAAGGCCATATACAACAAAAGAACTGGGCCAAAGACCAAGCTTCGTTTGATTGGGTTTTAAGCTTGGATGCCGACGAATACTTATCTGCAGAATTACAAGAGCGCCTCACGTTGGCGATTGCCAATGGCCTCACTTTCGGAAAAGTTAAAGGATATGCTTTCTCGCGCTTAAATCACCTAGCAAATCAGCCCATTCGAGGTTGCGGGTGGTATCCAGACACCAAATTGCGACTATGGGATCGACGATGTGGTTGTTGGTCGGGCAGAAATCCGCACGACAAGTTTGTTCTAGAGAAAGGTTACGCATTGGGCTCGATATCTGGCGACATTTTGCATTTCACGTATGCCGATCTCACCGCCGTTAAGCAACAAGCACTAAAATTTGGCAAAATTGGTGGCCAAGCACTAAAACATGAATTCACGAATCATCCTGGCTATTTCATTCAGCGACGAGGCTTAGATTTTTATCTTTTGTTCAAACTCCTTACCGCGGGCTTTGCGCGTTTTATCCGCAATTACCTACTCAAAGGCGGTTGGAAATTTGGCTACAATGGATTGTTGATCTGCTTCTGGCAAAGCGTAGAAGTATCTTATAAATACGGATTTGCTTTGTTTGGGAAAGTGAGCAATAAATAAACTTCCGGAAAAAATGTTGCAATCAAAAATTCATCCCAATTTAAGAGAAGTAGGTTGCGATGAAGCCGGAAGAGGCTGTTTGGCTGGCCCTGTTGTGGCCGCGGCAGTGATTCTACCCAATGATTTTCACCATCCTTGGCTAAACGATTCCAAGCAAGTTGGCAAATCGCATCGAAACGCCCTGCGCGAAGTAATCGAAAAAGAAGCACTTTTTTGGGCCATAGGCGTTTGCAGTCCTGAGGAAATCGACCAAATTAATATATTGAATGCCAGCATCTTAGCGATGCATAGAGCCATTGAAAAATTGGACACGATTCCAGAATTTATTGCCGTGGATGGCAATCGATTTAAGCCCTATCCCAATATCCCGCATCAAACAGAAGTGAAAGGCGATGGAAGATTCTTACACATCGCAGCCGCCAGTATACTCGCCAAGACCCATCGTGATGAAATCATGGAAAGACTTCACCAAGAATTCCCCCATTACGGCTGGAATCAAAACGCGGGCTACCCGACTTTGGCCCATCGCAATGCAATTCGTACGCATGGAATCACTTCACACCACCGCAAATCATTTCGATTGCTACCCGAACAACTCAGATTATTTTAACACCCTCTTGTTTAATTGATATTTTTGATTACCTTATTGACGGAAATTTGTCAATTTTTTAATCAAAAAATGAAGCATGCTCTGAGCATTGCTAAATTTTTTAAAATCAATTCACTAATAACCATCGCAGCCCTTCAATATCTCTATATCATGTCATCCCCTATTATTACCCACATGGACCTCGACTCATTTTTTGTGAGCGTAGAGCGATTGCGCAACACCGCCTTAAACGGAAAACCTGTCATCATTGGGGGAAACAGCGATCGCGGCGTGGTAGCTAGCTGCAGTTATGAGGTTCGAGCCTTTGGCGTACACAGCGCGATGCCAATGAAGCAAGCCAAACTATTATGTCCGGAAGCCATCATCATTCGCGGGGATTCTCAGTTGTATAGCGATTATTCTAAGGATGTTACCGACATCATTGCCGAGTCGGTTCCGCTGTATGAGAAAAGCAGCATCGACGAATTTTACATTGACCTCACGGGCATGGACAAATTTTTTGGATCATGGAAGTTGGCGATGGAACTCAAGGATCGCATTTTAAAAGAAACGGGTTTGCCCATTAGCTTTGGGGTGGCGAGCAATAAAACGGTGAGCAAGGTTGCCACGGGAACGGCCAAGCCGGCAGGACAAAGGAAGGTGGATTACGGCGATGAAAAACCTTTCCTTGCACCGCTTTCGGTGAGGAAAATCCCTGGGGTTGGCAACGAAACCTATCGCACACTGAGATCGTTGGGTATTCAATACATAAAAACCTTGCAAGAAATGCCTATGGAATTGCTATCGAAGACACTTCAAAAACCCGGGATCGACTTATGGAAAAAGGCGCAGGGGATCGATAATCGCAAAGTGGAACCCTACCAAGAACGGAAAAGCATTGGCACCGAGCGGACCTTTGAGAGAGACACGATTGATGTCGTTAAGTTGCGTAATCTAATGAGCGCTATGGCCGAAAACTTGGCATACCAGCTCAGGAAGGGCGATAAAATCTGCGCTTGCATCACGGTAAAGGTGAGATACAGCGACTTCAATACGCACACATTGCAGGCGAAGATTCCTTATACCAGTGCAGACCATATCATTATTGCCAAAACCATGGAATTATTTGACCGTTTATATAGTCGACGATTACTGATTCGTTTGGTGGGTGTACGACTTAGCGATTTGGTAAGCGGCGGTTTTCAGATGAATCTGTTTGAGGATTCCGAAGAGATGGCCAATTTATATCAAGCGATGGATCGCATGAGGAATCGGTTTGGGAGCCAGGCCGTTCGCAGAGCGAACGGCCTGGACGTAAAAAGCATCGGCCGATCCGACAACCCCTTTGATGGAGGCCCACCCCCATTATTAGCAAATCGCAGAAGTTAATATCACCCTAATTCAGTAAGATTTTTTGCGATTTTTACACCGAATGTACCATACCCTTCCAATTGTGGGTTATTTCCGTTTTATTTGTAAGAGGTATCATCCAACCCCATGAAACTACGCAACCTTTTCCTCATTATCAGCATTTTAAGTATTCAAGCAGTTACGGCGCAAACCAAACAAGTACTCAAGGCCCGTGAAAATTTTGCCAATGGAAAATATCCTGAAGCAAGAAAATATTGCATTAGCGGCTTGGAAGACGACAAATCCACCACTGAGCTTTGGTATATCAAGGCAATCTGTGAGTTTGAAATGTATCAATTGGAAAAATACAGAAAGGAAGAAACCGATTATTTTAAGGAATCCATGAAAAGCGCCGTTAAAGCGATTGGTTACGATGATGATCTAGTGCAGTACAAAGTTTACGGAGAACGTTTCAAACCATTGGTGGTCGCAAACAACAAAGAAGCCATCAGTAATTACGGTCAAGGCAGATACCCCCGAGCCCTCCAAACGTACAAAACCAGTTATGAGCTTACCGGAGATACCATTGCCTTAGGAATGGCAGGACACTGTTATTTTTTGATGAAGCAAAACCTGGATGCTGTAAAAACGCTGAGAAAAGTTGCCACCATGAACTATGGTGCCAATGCCGAAAACAAGCATAAGAAAACTTTTGTGCGGGAAGCATTTGAAGATCTTACCGATTACTATTTGAATGAGGCCAAAATGAAAGACAGCGCCATGTACTATTGCGAAATGGGACTGTCGGTTTTCCCACTCAATGTAAAATTGTTGGGCTGGGAACGTCAAATGCTGAATCTCGAATTGGCTTCAACTAGAACAAACACAGGCTACAGCGCGATGTATAATCAATGGTTGCAAAAAGCCTTGATCTATTTTCCAAGCGATACATTTTACCTACATGAACAAAATAACTTTTACCTCAACCGCATTGGATACCTAACACAGGAAAACGACTGGGCGGAAGCGGAAATGACTTATCAGGATTTCTTTGAGCGAAAAGCAGATTTGATCGGCAGAAAAGCCAAAAACACCACCGATCCATTCTTATTGAATGATACTAGCCAATTCATCACACAGAGTTTAGAGTATTATTTGAGTAACAATGCTCCGGGCGGTACTGTATTTTTCTTCTACAAGTGGTACCCGATGCAATTCAAAAGCGGAGCCATCGATGAGAAACGGATGGAAGCCCTGTTGAACAATCCACCCAAGACCATCAGTCACCGATTAATTGGCATGTTGATGGATTACGCTGGCAATAAATATCCAAAAAATGCCAACCTCAAAAAGCATCGTATGGCCATTTACAATCAATGGATCAAACAACCCATCGCCTATTACGATTGGCAACGCATTATAACATTAAGTGATTCTGTAGTAAAAGACTTCCCCAAAAACGCCACACTAAAACCCCAACAACAGCAATTGTTGGCGAGAGGTATAGATTCATTAACTAAGCATGGTCAAATGGACTTGGCTTGGGGCCTATTCTATCGACTTCAGAAAGAGAATCCCAAATTCGCTGCGTTAAATAAACTTCAAATCAATTTGACAAAAACAGATTTTGAAAAACGTTTCAAAGGAAGCAAAATCGCCTATTCTAAAGTCAAAGGAAAACAGGTTTCAAATACCGGATGGTCAGGCGTAGTTAAAACTTGTACCCCTGGAACATTGCCAGACAGTACAAACCAAAAAATTACCAATCGTATCAATTACTTCAGGCAGAATGCGGGAATTCCCACAGCAGTGAGATTGGATGAGGATAAGCAAATTGCTTGTTTGGCCGCAGCTACCATGTACGCCCCCATTGGCGTGTTCAGCCGCGAACCCAAACCCGAAACACACAAGTGCTTTTCTCAGCCTGCTGCAGATGCAGCAGCCTATGGACAAGCCATTTTGGAATCCAATCCAGCGCAAAGTGTAACTGTGCTCATGAGCGACAATAAAAGTGATGAGATGTACAATCGTTGCCTCATCACCCACCCGGGATTAACAAACTACGGCTATGGTTGCGCCGACAACAATTCGGTTTTTTGGATGGCTGATAAATCTCTGCTAAAAATAGATTCAGTTTATTACAAAGAGCATTTTATAACATGGCCCGCTGCAGGTGCGGCACCAACCATGCTCATTTTCGATAAATGGAGTTTCTCGATTTTACAACCGCTCACAGATGCTACTGTATCAATGACATCCACCAAACAAGGAAAAGTGGAATGTGATGTGCGCGTGGAGGCCGGAAATGGACTTGGTTTGCCAACCTTAGTAATCATTCCACTCGGCATGCCAAAATGGGAAACTGGAGATGTAATTAAAACAACAGTTACCCTAAAAAATAAAAAAGTTTATACCTATTCAACTGAGTTGTTCTAATTGCTTTATTCCTATTATTTCATTACCTTTGCAGTCCTTTTTTAGAATCCTTTCTGCACGCGTGGCGTAATTGGTAGCCGCACCAGACTTAGGATCTGGCGCCGTAAGGTGTGTGGGTTCGAGTCCCTCCGCGTGCACTACTCCCCTCCAATTGTTGCTATCAAGCAATGTGGCGGGGATTTTCATTTTATCACATCATCCAATAGAAAAAAAGCAATACTGTGAATATTCAACTCGAAAAACACGACGATCTTAACCTTACTGTCATCATCGCACTTGGCAAATCAGATTACCAAGAAAAGGTAGAAAAAGAAGTAAAACGCATTCAAAAAACCGCAAACATCAAAGGTTTCCGCCTAGGAAAAGCCCCTATGGGTATGGTACAGAAAATGTATGGGAAAGGAATTCTAGCCGATGAAATTCAGCGTATGGCCTCCGATGCTATGAACAACTACATCGAAGAAAATAAATTGGATATTCTTGGCTACCCCATTGCTAGCAATAAAGTAGAGAGCCAGATTGATATCGAAGGCAGCGAAGATTTCACGTTTGCATTTGATTGTGGTTTAGCGCCTCAATTCGAACTCAGTGTTTCTAAAAAGGATACTTTGGAGCAATTTGACATTACCGTTACGGACAAAGAGGTAACAGACGATATCAATTATTCTAGAAAGCGTCATGGTAAAATGCTAGATATTGAAGCCGCAGAGGAAGAAGATATCATTTACGCCAATGTTAACGAGTTAAATGAAGATGGTACTGTGTTGGATGGCGGACTAACCGATAAAAACATCAGTTTTGTATCGTCTTTGATCGAAGACAAAAAAGTAAAGGATTCTGTTTTGGGCAAAAAAGTGGGCGACCAGTTCAATGCCGATATCAAAACATTGCTTAACAACAATGAAACTGTCATTTCAAATACGTTAGGAATCGCAAAAGAGGGCGTAAACGACCTAAGCAGCAATTTTAGCGTCACCGTAACTGAAATCAAACGCAGAATCGATGCAGAAATCAACGAGGAATACTATAAAGAAGTATTTGGAGACCTAGAAATCCCAAAAAGCGAAGAAGAATACCGCGAAAAAATCAAAGGAAATTTGGAAAACTACTACCGCAATGAATCTGACCTTTGGTTAGACCACCAAATTGGTCACCTATTGATGGGAAAACACGGCATTAATTTGCCAGACGAATTCTTAAAACGTTGGTTAATTACAACCAAAGAAAATGAATATACATTTGAAAACATCGACGAAAAATACGCGGAAGAAAAAAGCGCATTGCAACGTCGTTTGGTGATTGATAAAATTGCTGCACAGTCCGACTTAAAGAGTAGCGAAGCAGAAATTCGTGAAGAAGCACGCATTTATTTCCTTGGATTATACCGTCAGTACGGATTAAATATCCCCATGAACGACGCATTCTTGGACGAAAGCATCAACAAGAAGCTAGCAGAACGCGAATTTGTAATGCAGATGGCGGATCGTGTGATTTATCGCAAAGCGTATGATGCAGTAAAAGAATTAATTACCATCAAAGCAAAGAAAATTAGTGTAGAAGATTATTTTAGCCAAGTAAATGCGCATAAATCTGCGCATGGTGAGTAATCTTTTCTGTATTAGATTTGTTATATAACAACAACAACATGGACTACGGTAAAGAATTTGAGAAATACGCGACCAAGCACTTGGGAATTAGCAGCTTAAAAATGGATAATTACACCAAACTGGTTTCCCAGAGTGGTGGTATCTACGGATTAACTCCAAACATCATCGAAGAACGTCAGATGAACGCAAGTGTTATTGATATTTTCTCTCGTTTGATGATGGACCGCATTATCTTTTTGGGCGTGCCGATTTACGAAGATGTGGCTAACATCATCATGGGACAGTTGCTATTCTTAGAAAGTGCAAATCCCAACCGCGACATTCAAATTTATATCAACAGTCCAGGTGGAAGTGTGTACGCTGGCTTAGCGATTTACGATACAATGCAGTACATCAGTTCTGATGTTGCTACCATTTGTACTGGAATGGCGGCAAGTATGGGTGCTGTTTTGATGTGCGCTGGAGCCAACGGAAAACGTACAGCTCTTCCCCACTCTCGTATCATGATTCACCAACCTTTGGGTGGAGCGCAAGGACAAGCTTCTGATATTGAGATCACTTACAAAGAAATCAGTAAATTAAAGAAAGAATTGTACGATATCATCTCAAATCATTCAGGACAGCCTTTTGATAAAGTTGAAAAGGATTCAGATCGTGATTATTGGATGACAGCCGAAGAGTCTAAAGCTTACGGTATGATAGATGAAGTGCTCGGACGTCGTACCAAATAATCTCGCATGAAGGCTAATGACCCCAATTGTTCGTTCTGCGGTCGCAAAAAAAGCGAGTCGTTGATGCTCATATCCGGCTTAGATGGTCATATTTGTGACCATTGTGCCGAACAAGCCAATAAAATCGTAGAGAAAGAACTTGAAGGTTCTACAGTATCTATTACAGATATCAATAGTACTTCGGGTGAAAAAGGCGGCAAAAAACTACCCACGCCTATTCAGATCAAAGAACACCTAGATCAGTATGTGATTGGGCAAGATCAGGCCAAACGAACCTTAAGTGTGGCTGTTTATAATCATTACAAACGATTAAATAGCAAAAAGAATAGTAAGAAGTCCGACGATGTGGAAATTGAAAAATCCAACATCCTCATGATTGGCGAGACCGGTACGGGTAAAACGCTATTGGCAAAAACACTAGCAAAAATTCTTGATGTGCCTTTCTGTATCGCTGATGCTACTGTTTTAACTGAAGCGGGTTATGTGGGAGACGATGTGGAGAGTATCCTGAGTCGTTTGCTTCAAGTGGCCAACTACAAACCTGAATTGGCGGAGCGTGGCATTATTTATCTCGATGAAATGGATAAAATTAGTCGCAAAGGCGACAATGCTTCTATCACTCGGGATGTAAGCGGTGAAGGTGTTCAACAAGGTTTGCTTAAAATCTTGGAAGGTACGATTTCTAATGTAGCTCCAGAAGGAGGAAGAAAACACCCAGACCAAAAGTATATTAAGGTTGATACAACCAACATCCTATTTATTTGCGGTGGCGCATTTGACGGCATCGAGAGGATTATCTCTCGCAGGGTTCAACAACAAGCCGTGGGTTTTAAAAGTAGCTTGAATCGTGAAATACAAGACAAGAAATTGCTCAGTTTGGTATCACCTCCAGATTTGAGAGCTTTCGGACTAATTCCCGAATTGATTGGTCGACTTCCCATTTTAACGGCACTAGAGCCGCTCGATAAACCCGCATTAAAGTCGATTTTATCTGACCCGAAAAATGCCTTACTAAAGCAATATCAACATTTGTTTTCATTGGATAAGATAACACTCTCTATTGATGATGATGCAATTGATTTTATCGTAGACATGGCCTTTGAAAACAAGTTGGGAGCCCGTGGATTGAGAGGTATTTGCGAATTGATTCTACAAGACTATATGTATGAAGCCCCTGCACAAAAAGGCAATTCAGAATTAGTCATCACCAAAGCCATCGCTGAGGAAAAATGGAATCGGGCCGACAGCCAGAAATTCGCTTCTTGATTTCTTTAAATCCCACATTTTTGGGTAAATTGCAATCCTCTTATGGAAAAGAATAACAAAGGTGTCATGACCGCTTGGACAATGTATGACTGGGCAAACAGCGTTTACTCACTGAGCATTTCGTCGGCAATCTTCCCAACTTTTTATGAAAGCTTCACCCCAAAACACATAGAAGTGATGGGAATGGACTTTAAAAATACAGCTTTATATAGTTACTGTTTGAGTTTTGCATTCCTAATCAACGTATTGCTAGTTCCACTATTGTCGGGAATCAGCGACGCCTCGGGAGCCAAGAAACCCTTTATGCGATTTTTTGTAATCCTTGGTAGCTTGGGATGCAGTGCTTTGTATTTCTTCAACGGACACAATTACATGTTTGGGCTCATGAGTTTCATGATCGCAACTCTAGGATTTGCTGGAAGTTTGGTATTCTACAATGCCTATTTACCAGAAATCGCTACGCCCGACAAATTCGATAGATTATCTGCTCGTGGCTTTACCATGGGTTATATCGGCTCTGTGTTGATGTTAGTTTTCAATTTACTGTTATTAATCAAGCACGATTGGTTCGGATTGCCTTCACCCAAAACAAGCCCTCTTCCATTTCAAGTGGGATTCGCGACCGTTGGAATTTGGTGGCTGGGATGGTCGTTTTGGCCCCTTCTTAAACTCCCAGGCAAACTAGAAGCAAAAGCCAAAGTGAGCATATGGAATGGCTACCGTGAAATTCGCAATGTTTTTCAAGAAGTTAAAAAAATGAAAGCCGTTAAGATCTTCTTGGGCTCCTTCTTTGTCTATACGATGGGCGTACAAACTGTAATTTACGTCGCCGCACTTTTTGGAAAAAACGAACTCAAATTGGAATCAGAAGACATGCTAAAAACTATCCTGTTAATTCAACTCATTGGTATAGCGGGTGCTTTCTTCTTTGCATGGGCTGCCAAAAAACTGGGAAATAAACCGGCTTTGTTTATCAGCTTGAGCATATGGACACTCAGTTGTTTTTTGGCTTACCAGCTAGAACCACAGAAGCCCAATCAGTTCTTTGCCCTAGCCTGTCTCATTGGCACTGTAATGGGCGGTATTCAAAGTTTATCTAGAGCCACTTATGCGAAGCTTATCCCCGGAGACCATGATAACACTTCCTATTTTAGCTTCTTCGAAGTCACCGAAAAACTCGCTATCGTATTAGGCACATTTGCTTGGGCCATGATTGACAACGTAACAGGAAACATGAGGAACAGCATTTTACTGCTAATGGTATTTTTTATCATTGGTATCTGTATTCTCTACTTCCTACCAACGGACAAAATCAGATCTGAGAAACTATCTAATCAAGGAAATTGATCCGCTATACTCATACATCTTATTATCTAGGCTGTAGAGTTTAAGCGTATACATGTATACCCCATCTTGACAATCAGCACCATTTGCACTACCATCCCAACCTTTTAACAAATCGTTGGTTTCATACATTTTCTCACCCCAGCGGTTAAATATCTTCATTGTTGCATTTCGATAATTCATTGCAACCGGAGCAAAGGTGTTGTTTTTGTTTGGACCTGCGTTATCAGGAGTAAAGGCATCGGGAATAAATACAATGATATCCGGACCGATATAAACCAATTTTGTAATAGTATCCGCACAACCCTTGTCTGATTCCACAATCAAAGTAATGGTATAAGTTGCTGTATCCTTTCCATAGGAGTAGAAAGCATTTTTCAACGTGGAGGTATCATCGAGTTTTGTTGGATCTCCAAAGTCCCAAGCATATTTCAAATTGGGCGCAAACACACTCGAATTGACGCTACTGCTATTCAACATACGGAACTTCGGCAATGCAACTGTAGTCTTGGTTGGATCCGTATTGAATGATGCAACAGGAATAGGATAAGCCTCTACGTTTGCAGCACTCGTATCTTTACAGTTACCCGATGTATTGTTAGCAATTACGCGAACATTATACTTTCCTTGAATTGGATATTTAACATCCGCAGGATTTTGAAGATTGGAAGTATCTCCATTTCTAAAGTCCCAGCGATAGGCCATTTGATTGGAGGGAATTCCTCTATTATCAGAAACCGTCCATGTCGTATTAAAGGGAATGCAACCCGATTGATTATTAATGGTAGATAAGTCAGGATATTGATGTAAAATAATTTCAATACTGTCCGAATTAGGGGGACAAACATCACCCGCAATTGGAGTCGTTGTTACCTTCAAGAAAGCCCCCTTTTGTGTCTTATCAATAGGGCCATGAACATAAAGTACATTTTCCGAGGTATTCCCCGTATTAAAGGCTCCGTCACTAAAAGACCCGTCTTTGTGTTTTTGCATTGTCCAAGAAACCTTGGTGTCACAGTATTTGGATATGCTTTGAATCGCAAACGGACTTCCCTCACAAGCACTAGCCGGTTTAGTAGTAGTTATGCCAATTGTAGGTTGATTACGAACAAATACTTGATACACTTCAGTATCGGAACACCCATTATTGTCGGTATAGGTAAATCTGAACGAGTGCGGACCTTCAATGTTATTTGTTGATGCAGTAGAGAATGGTTTAAATGCAGAAGTACCTGTCACGGAAACCCCTACACTGCTACCCGTCCAAACTCCTGTAGCACTTGCTGGCTTCGTCTGTACCGTATTGATTCGCGTATTTAAATCCAACGGTGATCCACTGACGCATATTGTTGTAGGGACCAACAAAACTGCATTGGGCGTATCATTTACGTAAATGTAAAAACTATCTTCTTTCAAACATCCCGTTGCAGCATTGCCATATTTAATCAACCATGTACCCGTTCCAAATGAAGGCAAAAACCTGTGTCCTTTGATAAGGGTTGTGCTATTCACTTTGGGATCCAATCGATTGTAGTTGTATTCAATGATTTTATATTTTGACCCATCATTATCGCGTGCTTGAATTCCATTGACTTTAATGAAATCATACAACTCCATAGTATCCCAATTCACACATACTGGGTTTGGAGAAGACACCTTCACTGTTGGCTCAGCAATAATTTTAACATCTACAGAATCACAAGTTAAACAACCCGTTAGCTGGTCTTCAACACACAATTGGAATCTATAATCGCCTTGATAAAAATCTTCTGTAGGATCACCAAATCTAAAGACCCAATCTGGTGTTCCAAAAGGATTGTCATTTGATAAAATCTTAGAAGGATCTACACCACCCGGTGTTCCATTTTTCATAACAGTCCAATCCACCTTGATTCCAATTTTTACTTTGGGTCTAACTGTGATTTGATCCATTTTGATAGAGCCCAAATCCTGACAGAAAGTACTATCCCTAATATCAATCATCGGATTTCCATTGATTCTTTGAACAACACTATCAATATTCACACAACCGTTGGTATCTGTATAGGCCGCATAAATTTTCGCCAGGAAACTATTGCCATTTTGAAGCTGCGTATTATTCAAGAAAGTAGTTCTAAATAAATGACGTCCAGTGGTTAGTGAATCAATATAATTTCTAGCAAATCCAGGACCTGGAGACGCAGAAGTTGTTGGTTTTGAATTTACGTTGTTTGGTGTTTTATTCTCAAACGCCCAAATTCTCGTTTTGGCATCCTTTCCTTGGCTAAAGAATGAATTCACTTCAATATCTCCATAAACAAAACACTGGGCTTTCAACGGTTTGGGATCCCATTTTACCGCTGGCAATGTATTTACTTTTACTCTGATTGTATCAATGTGCTGACATTCATGTCCTTTTTCAGTAACTTTTGTCATCAATGAATAATAAAAATACTGCGCAAATCCGCTCGGAGCATTCGTATTTTTCGGGGTAATCAAATATTTCATATTATTACCGAGGGTCTTAGCGCCGGTAATGTCGACCCAAGTATAATTCCCCGTAAGAGCAGCAGGTTTGTGTGATGCAGTGAATTCGATTGACTTTTGATGACAAATCACGGTATCATTACCAGCCCTACTCCTCACTGTATCATTCACAAACAACTCCACGGTATCCGTCATAATACACTTCCACTTTTGCTCCATGACACGAACAATATACTTGCCTTTCACATTCTTGGTTACAAAACGCGTTGTATCGCCAGAGCTCCAGAGATATTTTACAGTATCTGCATTTTGACCATCAAATGTAACCGTCTCATAGGTACAAATCCGTTGATCGGGCCCCAAGCTAACCTTTGGTAAGGGCTTTACATAAATCAATGCGGTGTCATAAAAAATGCAACCATCCCCATCCGTAATTTTAATTCTTAGAGTAGAATCTCGATTAATATTTGGAATGGACAACTGTTGAAATGTATCGCCAGAAATATGTGTTTCAGACTTCCAAGCCCCTTTAGTCCCTGTATCTTTCACGATGCGTGTCCAATAGTATTTGAAAGGTGCATTTCCAAACAATACATTCGCATTCAACTTCATTGTTGTAGCGAAGCACGCAAACGTATCTGCCTTCGCCATTATCACTTGCGGTGGATCAGGAATGATAACAGTATCACGATAGATGGTTGGACAGTTTTCTGCATTATTTACCGTATGGACGATGATATATTTACCGCCCCGGTAAAATTTCATCGTATCCGATTTTTTTGTGCTGTAATAAATCTCTCCCTTACCCATACTGTCGCGTACACTCCATTTAAATGAAGGAACCCCTTTAAATGATGCACCTACCGTTGCCGCCATCGCAAATCTTCCGCATTTTAATTTTGTATATGTTCGTTTACTAAATGCCCTAGGATTAACTTTCACTTTGAACGCCCGAATGGATGTTGATGGCTTCGGACAGTGGTCATCAGATACGGTAACGGTAAATGAATACGCCACATCCGACGCCATACCCACCGAGGGGGTCCACTCAAAATCGGCATAAGCCTTCCTCTTTTCCGGCCAATCGGCCTTCTTTGCTAGTGTGAATTTAGCACCCGGAATTCCTTTGTTCCACTTCATTGTAGTGGTATCCGGCACTTTTTGATACGGGGTAAACGTTTCATCTTCAGATGATACTTTGAATTTTATTGTTTCTCCCTCACAAACCTTATAAGAATAAGGGCCTTCTATCGTTGGCGCATTATTATAACCACAGTCGTCTTTGACGACTATTTGCATATCCCGCCGCGTCTTTCCAACCCATCGCCAGACATTATTTGTATCTCGCCGCCATTCCGTAATTACCAACACTAGGACCGCAACTTCATCACATTTTGTGGGTGTGAAAATCAAATCTCCCGTACCCGTATCCATCGAATATCCGCGAGGAGGCTTTGTCTTTGTATTGGGGACACATTTGATAGAAGTGGGAGGAACGCAATATGGGGTTACCGGATATTGATAGGAATATGGCGAAGTATAAGGTACAGAAGTATTCGGCACACCGCTTAATGCCGCAGCCATTGAATAAGACAAAGAATCATAATCTATCGTATCAATCGCACCATTGTTGTAATAATATGCTTGATTGCAACAGGCATAACCAATCGGCACGTTGGACAAAGTAGGAGATGTATTACATTTATTCTTTGATTTATTTACGTTGCACACATTTATTGTTGCGGTTGTCCAAAAATCTGCCCACGTTGCCCCAGTTGTAATTGCCGCATTCCTACAACACTGATTGTAAGCAAATGTCAGATCACAATAAGTCGTTCCAATTCCCAAACCCGTAAACGGAGCTTTGGAGATATCAAAACTCGCCTCATACGTATGCTCTTCTACTCCATCCCCTGTATAATCGGTATTTGTTGGACTACAAGGACTTGATGCTGTTGAACATCGAGGCGTAATATCCCTGATTCCTGTACGAGTCATTCCAAGAGAATATCTACTTGTCGACATACCCTGATTATTACCAGCATACCAATACAACAAACTCCAACTCGGTGGAGCCGCCGCACCCCTGCAATCTCGATAAAATTTAATACTCAACTTATACTTCCCACTACCCAAACAAACGTAGCTCATATCAGCACCCATTACGTGGTCTGCCTTTAGTGCTTGCTGACTCGAAACAAATAACATCAACAACAATAAAAAATGTTTGATGTTATATTTCCCAAGGATTGATAGTAATCGTTTTAGCATACTATTGTATTTTTACGAATTTAAATAAAAGTTGAACAATTACAGGAATAACTTTTTGCATTTATTGCAACAAAAAATTAACAAAAGTCCTTTAAAACCGATCATTAAATAGAAAGACAATATTTACGCATCATTTGTGGCCTTTAATTGCACACATTTATTGTAAAAAATGCCGGAATCATTTCCCGAATTTCAATACTTGCTGCATCGTCTGCCAAACCTTCATTTTTTTCTCTTTACTTTCACACATACTTGTAAATGAGGGGAATCGTAGCATCACACCTCTTTCTGTGGGCTTCACGCCATACAGGCCAGGCACTCCCTCAATTTCAAGATCCGTCCAGACAAAAATTACAGGGGCCAAGAAATCACCCAAAATCTCAGAGGAATATCCAGTTTCCCGGATTGCGTAAACTTTCTCAATATCTTCGGGAATTACAGACTCTTGATTGATTTTTACGGCCGCCATAAGTTTGGTGTATGCCAAATTGACTTCCGATGAGAATTGCTCATCGCATGAATCAAAAAACAAATTGAGTATTGATAACTGTATCATTTCTTCATCTAAGTTTGGGTTTTCAATTTCCGTAATACCATCAAGTAACAACTCAGATTCAACAATCGCTTCCTCCTTGAAATAATAAACACCTCCAGAAAAGATATCGGTTAGATGCAAAGGATTTTCAACAAATTGACGATTTTCTGACATAGCGATTGAAATTGGATTAATTTTGTATTTAATGAGTGTCGAAATTACAATTGAAAAAATACAAAATAGTAGAATTGATCAATTTGATCCAGAAAATATCGGTTTTGGTAAAATTTTTACAGACCACATGTTCTTGGCAAACTGGGATGGCACAACATGGACTAACCCAAGAATTGTCCCGTATGGCCCATTATCCTTGAGTCCCGCAACCAGTGCAATCCATTATGGCCAGTCTATTTTTGAAGGGATGAAAGCATTTATTAATAAAAAAACAGGAAAGCCCATGCTTTTCAGACCCAGAGAAAATGCCAAAAGATTAAATCGTTCTGCCGAAAGAATGGTTATGCCAACTGTTCCGGAAGATTTATTTATGGACGGCCTAAAAGCACTTATTTCCCTTGATTCTGCATGGATTCCAAATAACGAAGGGGCTTCATTATACATCAGACCTTTCATGTTTGCCACTGACGACTTCATTGGTGTTAAGCCATCCGAGCATTATATTTTCGCCATTTTCTGTTGTCCTGTTGGACTTTATTACACCAAGGCTCTTAAAATTAAAGTAGAAGAAGAATTTAGTCGTGCAGCTCCTGGCGGTGTAGGTTTTACCAAATGTGCGGGAAATTATGGTGGTGCGATGTATCCTACCTTGCAAGCCCAAAAGGAAGGTTATGATCAAGTTCTGTGGACAGACCCTTTGACTCATACTTTGGTAGAAGAAACAGGGACTACCAATCTTTTCGCAGTGTTCGAAAACGAAATCGTCACCCCCGCATTGGGCAATACATTACTTTCTGGCATCACACGAGACAGTGTAATTAAAGGATTGACGCATTTGGGCCATCCCGTTACTGAAAGAAACTTATCGGTTAAGGAACTCAAAAATCAATTAGCAGCAGGGACCTTAAAAGAAATATTTATTACCGGCACTGCAGCTACCCTAATGAAGATTCAAGGTTTCGGTCATCAAGGAAACTACTTTGAAGTAATGGACCAAGGCAATTCTGAAGTATCAGACAGCATTAAAAACTGGCTCAATAGGGTTCGATTGGGGGAATCCGAAGATGTCTTTGAATGGAATGAATCGGTTTAATCCGTTATATACCAACCAATTAAAATAAAACCAATTGGCGTTCCAGTTAAATATCAATTAAAATTTACGTACAACCGTCATTCCAAAACCCGTAAGTACTTTACTGTAAGTACGCTTACCTGATTTATCATAGAAGGAATGCAACATCGCATTGGGCTCCAACACCAATGTCCATGCCGTTGTTAGGGCGAAACTCGGTCCAAATGCCAATTTCGCATCCATACACAACATTCTTTGTTCCAAAATCGGATGATATTCGGTTTTAGTGAAGTAATCACCAGTAGTTTTTGTTGTGATTCCAGGATTCACTTGAGCTGCCAACCGCCATGCCACTTTGCCTAACATTAAATTGTATCGCATCGCCAAAGGCAAACTTACCTTGTCGATTTTATAATGGATTTCTCCAGTGGTAACCTTGGTGTCAATCACCTCAGTTGTATCATAAACTCTTACTGTTTGAACGGGAGGAATCATCACAACCAAATCGTATGAATCAATCAATGTCTTGCGTTCAGTTTGAGTCAGTTGCCATTCCCCGTTGCCTATCCACTCACCGTAACTGATTCCAGTACCCAACATAATTCCGTTGCCCATATCTCTCAAAATTAAACCTTGATAATTGGCATGGTACATGGTACCCAAAACACTCAACTCATTTTTATTATCGAAGTCAACAATCACTTTACTACCAGTGCTTGCACCCAATTCTCCATACCATTTTGAGCGATATCTACCTGGATCCCAAGCCTTTTCATATTCTCCCTCAGGAATTTCGATGAACTCTTCTTTCATCTGACTCATGCCTATCGAAACAGGATAAATGCCACGCGGATTGCAGAACATCAATTGACTCTCCGCATTTTGGATCATTTCGACCATTTTAGCCGCAGCTCCTTCTTCAACTATTTTAACTGGAGTAGTTAATAATGTTTGATCAGTATTAATCAAATCACCAACCAACGAGTTGATTGTACGAATTTGCGATTGGCCAACCAACGATTTTGATTGCAAAACGCCCCGCTGATTTGATGAAATGTCTACACTGGAAATCCCCGCGCCTTGAAGCGCCTCAGACTTCTTCTTTTGTTCCTTAACAAAGGACTTTTTATTGGGCTTAACAACCACATTTTTCAATGCAACTTGTGGTAATTTAACCGCTGATTTAGAATCAGAAAGTAGCATATAACCCATTCCGGCAGACAAGAACAATCCAGCAACTACAGCTACCGATGGCAACCAGAAGATTACGCGACGTTTCTTTTTCTCACGCTTCTTCATTACCGCCTCAAAAGTTACACGATCGTTAAAAGGCGATTCGAGATCTTGGAATTTATCTCTTAAAGTTTGGTTGAAACGATTTTCTTCCATAACGATTAGGCTTTTGCCCCTCCTTCCGATTTATCAATTTGAATCTGTAATGCTTTGCGGGCTTTTGCAAACTGTGAACGACTGGTTCCTTCATCGATGCCCAACATTTCACTTATGTCTTTGTGGGTATACCCTTCAATCGCATACAAATTAAAAACGGTTCGATACCCTACCGGCAAAGCCTCAACCATTTTCAAAATGTGCTGAACCTGTAAATTATCAAATGCGTCATCTTTAAAACCTATGCGATATTCATCATCAGAGATAGATGTCCAAATGTGCTTCCGTGCCCTGATTTTATTGATACATAAATTTACCGAAACCCTACGCATCCAAGTTTCCAATGAACTTTGGAACCGGAAATTCTTTAGGTTGTCGTATATTTTTACGTAGGCTTCCATGAGGGCGTCTTCAGCTTCTTCTTGGCTATTACAATATCGCAAACACAACGACATGAGTTTTTTTGAGTATCGATCCCAAAGTTCGCGCTGGCAAATTCGATCCTCGCGAATACATCCTTCTACCAGTTCTTTCTCCGTCATTCGATATCCATAAACACATTGTCAATTGCTTGATGCCCCCTTTAGACATATTAAAAATCTATTTCGTGGCTTGGCAATTACTTTTTTTATCGATGCGCAATATCGCAAAGTAAACCGTTGTTTTCCACAACCCTCGGGAGAAAATAATAAAATACAATGGTTTCGATTTCGTTGATTTGTATGATGGTAAGGAATTGTTTGATGGCATTGCTATGTTTGGCAGGATTTAATCCCCTAGAAATACATGCGCAATCAAGAACAGATTTCCGAAATGGATTTTACCACAGTGCTGAAGGTCTTGCCTACGCTGAAAAACTTACAGCCTCGCTAACATTTAAGCAACAATTGGCTCAAACCCTCATGGTTCCAGCCTGGTCGAGAGAGGCACTGATCGACGAACCCCTTGATTCGGCCAAGTTTCAAAAATCACTGTTGTATCAAATTAAAGCGTTGGGCGTTGGAGGCATCATTTTCTTCCAAGGCAACCCACTCAACGAGTTATATCAAACAAATTATTATCAGCAAGAATCTGCGATTCCATTATTGATTGGTATTGATGGTGAATGGGGTCCTTCGATGCGTTTAACAGGGATGGAAAAATATCCTTTCCAACTCACCCTAGGTGCGACACGAAACCGTCAATTGGCCTTTCAAATGGGACTTTCCATGGCGGAACAATGTAAAAGGTTGGGAATACACATCAATTTCACCCCATCCGTTGATGTAAACATTGAACTCAATAACCCAATCATTGGTTTCAGAAGTTTTGGCTCAAATGCAAACGAGGTATCTAATATTGGGAGCGGATTAACGGAAGGCCTTCAAACAGGCGGAATACTTGCATCGGCAAAACACTTTCCAGGACATGGCGATACCAAAACGGATTCTCATTTGGATTTACCCGTTGTTTTAAAGAGTAAATCAGAGATCGAACAAGTCGACTTGCCGCCCTTTATCAAACAAATTAAGCAAGGAGTTGCTTCGGTGATGGTTGCCCATTTGAGAATCCCCAGCATAGACACATCAAAATTGCCTTGCTCTATTTCTCCGTATTTTGTTAAACAATGGCTGCGCCAGGATTTAGGATTTCAAGGCTTAATTATCACCGATGCCTTAAATATGAAGGGCGTGGCAAAAATGGGAAGCCCAGCTGATGTTGCTTTGTTGGCGCTCAAGGCCGGAAACGACATTATTCTTTTCCCAGAAGATGTTAGCGGATTTCTAGACTCCGCAGAAAAGGCCAAATCCAAAGGTGAAATCGACAGTGTGGAGATTGCTTCACGCGTAATCCGTTTAATAGCAACTAAATACGACCTAGGCCTTTTCAACGACCGTTTTGTAAACCCAAATAATCTGCTGAGTGATTTAGAACAAATCAAAACCAAATTTAACAATTTATACGGCCAAGAAGTAGCCGATGAATCGATGATTTATTGCCGTCATTCAAACATTGAGTGCGATGCAGGAAGAAGTCCTTTCAAACCCACATTTTTGGAATGCGGTTCAACAAAAGACACCCTGCAACTAATAATAATTGGCGATAGCATTCCTTTTAGACTTCCAATTCAATTGCAGCAATTTAGATTGGGCACCGTTCTCACGACATTACTGCCGTGGAATGCCGATAGTACCCGCATCGACACCACATTGGGAAAACTGGAAAATGCCACACGACTCTTTGTAGGATTGGACTGGCCCACTTGGAAATTAAAATCGCGGGCGATTCCCCAACCATGGATTCGTTTTATCATTGAAGAAAGGACCGGAATAATTGATTCAAAACAAAACAAAACAACGGAAGTCTATTCATTTTCGCCAAATACCAATTATTATATACATTTTGGACATCAGTATGCCCTACAACCCTTATTAAACGTTCACAATGACTGCAACATCGTCATTGCCCATGAATACAACCAATACACTTTAAATAGTGCATTAAGAATGGTATTTGGCAAATCGCACCATTACGGTGCAAACAACATTGGCCTTGCTCATTTACAGGAGAACTGGAATACCGCTCAGCACACCAACTTAGACGATATCGATTATGCGCATGGAAATACGCATGGCTACGACCCAGATTTGCATGCGGTACTAGACTCAATGATGCGCGAAGGATTGGCGAAAGACATGTTCCCATCGGCCCAATTGGTAGTGCTAAAAGACGGAAAAATTGCTGCAAATATTAATGTAGGAAGTATCAAAGACATGTTGGGCAACGAAATCCAAACCACCCAAGACCATGTGTATGATGTTGCTTCTATTACCAAAATCGCGGCAACCACTTTGGCTTTCATGAAGCAATATGAGAACACCAAAGGATTCAATTTGGATGCAGCCCTTGGGAAAACTTGGCCTGATTTAGCCGTCCAAAACAAATCATTGTCTGCCGTTACATTTCGCGAATTACTTACCCATCAAAGTGGTTTACCTGCTTTCCTACCCATGCAACAAAAGGCCATAAAGTTGGGTGCCATTTCGGTTGGATGCCAATTGCATGAAACCTTAAGCAACACATCGTCAATATTGCCTGGAGAAAACAGCAACAATGAAACACAGTTCGAAATTTCCATAGGACAGTGCTTGGAAAAACGATGGTCTGATTCCGCTTGGAAATGGATATTGGCCACTCAACCATCCAATGACAAATCCTACGTTTACAGCGATTTAAACATGATATTGTTGGCAAAATGGATCGAGCAAAAGAATCCTAAGCTATGGCGAGAGATGGTGAATGGTGATTTTTATCGATCGATTGGGATGAAAAATACGGGCTTCAAACCCTTAGAGTATGGCATTTCACCCAATAGAATTGCACCTACGTTGATTGATTCATTGTGGCCTAGAGGCGAAGTTCGCGGCATCGTTCACGACCCAAGTGCGATAATGCTTGGCGGTATCGCGGGAAATGCAGGACTTTTTTCCACGGCATTGGATATGGCAAAGCTCATGTATATATTGCAAAACCGAGGTCGTTCTACCAAAACTGGAACTTTTTTACTAAAACCCACAACGGTTGATTTATTCACCAAAACCCAATTGGGACCTACTAAAAAGGGGTATCGTGGGCTTGGATTCGATAAACCCAATGGGAAGGAAGGAAACAAAGCCAATGTATTTGATGGTGCACCCAACTCTTTGTTTGGTCATAGCGGTTATACAGGGACTTGGGCGTGGTGCGATCCAGCGAATGGAATCACCTTTGTATTTTTATCGAACAGAACCTACCCTAGCGAATTGAATAAAAAAATCACACAGCAAGGGTTTCGAGGTGAATTGTTAAAAGCGGTTTACGAACGATTGGATTTGATAAAATAATTCATATCCAAACCCGATAAATTACCGCTACTCATCAATAGTAGAACTACCGGATGATCTGTTTTCATTGCATCAGTGAGCCACAACTTCAATTCATCCAAACGATTGATTGCCTTTCCCTTACCGAAACGCAGCTCCACGGTTTCTGTGGTTGGAACCTCCATCCGTTTGAGTTCAAAAACATGGGGATCGAATAGAATACAAACATCATCAGCGGGATTCAATGTGCCTTTGTATCTGCCCATAAATTCTGGGTTAAGGCTACTGTAGGTATGCACTTCGAACACTGCAATAAATTTATGGTTTGGGAATTGCTCGCGGACTGCAAATACGGAAGCTTCCACTTTTGACGGCGCGTGTGCAAAATCGCGGATGACCGTCAGTTTCTCTGTTTCAACGATGGGTTCTAAGCGTTTGGCGGTTCCGGGGAAGGTTCCCAAGGCCGACCAAGACTCGGCTTCTGTGATACCGATAATTGCTGCTATTTTCACCACCCCCGCCGCATTCTGCAGATTATGTCGGCCATAAAATGGCAATCTATACACCTGATTATTCACTGTCACTTCTGTCCCGCCCTTCACATTTTGATACTGGGGCGCATCGTAACTTTCTTGTTGAGGAAATCCACTTTTATCCACGATGTTTTGCAACGCGGAATCGCCGTTGAACCAGAATAGATGTCCGCCAGGCTGAAGCGTATCGATCAATAAGGAAAACTGGTTGTGGTAAATTTCTTCGGTAGGAAAAACATTCACGTGATCCCAAGCGATGCCGGTGATCATGGCGGCATGGGCTTTATAGTGAACAAATTTAGGACGCAAATCGAGGGGGGATGTAAGATATTCATCGCCTTCTATTACTATTAACGGGGCATCAGACAATTTTACCATGCGTTCAAAACCCGGCAATTGAGAACCCACCAGATAATCGAAATCGCGGTAGGATTTAAGAATGTGCATCAGCATCCCCGTGCATGTGGTTTTTCCGTGGCTTCCGGCCATCACCAATCGGGTTTTATTTCTGCTGTGATGGTAGATAAACTCGGGGAAGCTATAGGTGGGAATGCCGAGATCTATGGCACGCAAAAGCTCAGGATTGTCTAGTTTGGCATGCATACCAACAATTACACCATCCAGGTCCGGTGTGATTTTTTCTGGAAACCAACCGTGCGCTTCTGGAAGTAATCCTGCGTCCATCAAACGAGATTTCGCCGGCTCAAAAATCTCATCATCGCTTCCTGTTACCTCATGTTTGTTATGTTGTAGCTCTAGAGCCAAGTTGTGCATCACTGCCCCACCGATCGCAATAAAATGATAATTCATGTCTTCAAAGAACGAAACTACCAACTTGGGGACTTCTTTCAAACAAAGCCGAGGAAAATTTGCTATTTTTGTAGAATATTTAATAGACCGGAATGAAAATCCTTGCTTGCATCAGTGTGGTTCCGGATACCACTACAAAAATCACTTTCACCGAAAACAATACGCAGTTTAATACTGCCGGTGTTCAGTACATTTTAAATCCTTACGACGAATTGGCGGTTACCCGCGGATTAGAAATTGCCGAAGCCAATGGCGGCACGTTAACCATTGTACATGTGGGCAAAGCGGAAGCCGAGCCAGTGATTCGAAAAGCCTTGAGTATGGGGGCCAACGAAGCCATTCGAATTGATGCAGACCCAACCGATGCGCAATATGTAGCGGAGGAGATTGCAAAAATTGCGGTGGGTTATAATTTGATATTAACAGGCCGGGAGAGCATCGACTATAACGGCGGTGTGGTATGTGGCATGTTGGGATCGTTGTTGGGAATCACTTCGATTAATGTGGTAACTCGCATTGATTATGCAGATGGCAAATTCTCATTTGACCGCGACATTGATGGCGGCAGAGAGACGGTTAGTTGCGCTGGACCTTGTGTAGCGAGTGCTCAGAAGGAATTGTGCGAACCTAGAATTCCGAATATGCGTGGCATTATGGCTGCGCGGACAAAGCCTTTGCAGGTTTTAGCACCTCAGGCCGCAGCAAATTATACCAATTACGCATCCTACGAATTGCCGGTGGCAAAAACGGGTGTACGCTTGATTGATGCGAGTGAAGCGGGAAAACTCATCGATATTTTAAGAAACGAAGCCAAAGTCATTTAATATGTCAGTCTTAGTATTTGCTGAAATCAGCGACGGAAAATTCAAGAAGGCCACTTACGAGGCGGTATCTTACGGCAGGCAGGTTGCCGATATGTTAGAAACCAAGGTTGTTGCGATTGCCATTGGCAATGGCGCGGATGCTTCGGAGTTGGGGGAATATGGTGCACATGTTGTGAAGACGATCAATACATCGGATTCATTCACGGCCGACGCGTATGCGGCGGCGGTGAATGCGAGCGCGAACGAAGTGAGCGCGAGCACTGTGATTATCAGCAACACCTACACCGGAAAATCTCTTGCCCCTCGCCTAGCCCAATTGATGGGCGCATCTTTGGCTACCAACGTAGTAAGTCTGCCCGATACAAGTAACGGATTCCAAGTAAAACGCAGCGTATTTTCAGGAAAAGCTTTCGCTTTTGTGAATCTACAACGCGATAAAAAAGTCATTGCAATCACCCCAAACTCATTTGAAATCAAATCGTTTGGTGATACTGCTGTTATAGAAGCGGCATCAACAAATGTGGGTTCAACTGGGTTAACCATTGATGCGGTAAACAAAGTAACAGGCAAAATTCCATTAACCGAAGCCGAAGTTGTGGTGAGTGGCGGTCGTGGAATGAAAGGCCCAGAAAATTGGCATTTAATTGAGGATTTGGCAAGCGCATTGGGTGCAGCCACTGCGTGCTCTAAGCCCGTGAGCGACATGGATTGGAGACCCCACAGTGAACACGTAGGTCAGACCGGTATCACCATCAAACCAAACTTGTATATCGCCATAGGAATCTCTGGTGCCATTCAACATTTGGCGGGTGTTAGCTCTTCTAAAGTGATTGTTGCCATCAACAAAGACCCTGAAGCCCCATTCTTTAAAGCCGCCGATTATGGTATCGTAGGCGATGCGTTTGAAATATTGCCTCAACTGATTGCGGCAGCCAAAAACTAATTAAAGAATCAAATCAATGAGCGCCCGCGTAGAAATGGTAATTCGGAACATCGTTCCTGCCCATTCCCACGGAGCTTATACGCTTTATCTAAAAGAACTTAACGGGAATCGTATTCTGCCCATCATCATTGGTGGATTTGAAGCACAAGCCATTTCGATGGAACTGGAAGGGATGAAACCGAGTAGACCACTGACCCACGATTTATTTACTTCTGCCCTCAAAGAGTTTGATATTACCGTTACAGAAATTAATATTGAACGGCTTGAAGAAGGCATTTACTTTGCTGGAATTACCTGCCTTTGTGTAAATGATGAGACCAGTAAATTGGTGGTTTTAGATGCACGCACCAGCGATGCCATTGCCCTTGGTATCAAATTTAGAGCGCCTATATTCTGTATGGAATCTATATTGGTGGAAGCCGCTTACAGTGACGAACACATGGACGACGATATTGAATTACCCGGTCAACAAATCGATGACCTCGTTGAACCCAAAGAGAAAATATCAGTCCCTAGTGGATACGCCAAGTTATCGTTAGAAGAGCTCGAGCATATGCTGGATGAGGCAATCAACGATGAGGATTATGCCAAAGCCGCCAAAATTCGCGATGAGTTAAAACGCCGAAATTAATTATTCCTTCATAACAAACCAATAATTTCGAATTTGATATTTTTCTATGGCAATTTACATCATCAACAATAATCTTATAGAGGAACACGCTCCCTTTTTTTCACCCAAAAGTCGCAGCTATCGCTACGGCGATGGTTTCTTTGAAAGCTGTAAACTTTCCGACAGCCGAATTCTTCAACTTCCCTTGCATGCGGATAGAATCAGAAAATCAGCGCTCTTGCTCAAGTTGAACCTACCCAACTGGTGGGATGAAATTTCATGGGAAACATCGGTCCTTAAAGCTTGTAAGGATGCCAAAATTACTTCTGCAAGAATCCGTTTAACGATTTTTAGAGATTCGGACGGTTTATATACGCCCACCGATTCCAATGTATGTCTAGTCACCGAAATCAACGAAGAAACAGGAATCGGCCCCTATCAATGGAATGAAACTGGCTTAAATATTGGCACTTACAAAGAATTGGTTAAAAATAGCAATTACACCTCAACATTAAAGACCTGTTCAGCGCTCATTTACACCCTGGCTGGAATCTACGCAAAAGAGCATGGACTAGACGATGTCGTGATTTTTAATGAATACGGACGACCCTGCGAAAGTGTATCATCCAACATTTTTGTTGTAAAAGGTGAATTCTTACTTACCCCACCCATTTCAGAGTACTGCATTGATGGCGTCATGCGCAAAGTGATTATGCAATTGGCTGATGCTTACGGTTACTCGTTGCAAGAACGACCGATCAGCGAAATTGACCTCAGTGCTTCCGAAGAAATATTTACCACATCCGCTACACGAGGAATCTCATGGGTAGCAGATTATCAAGGAAAAAAACTGAAAAACACTGTTTCCAGGGTATTATTTGAGCAACTCGTTAAATCGATTTGATTTAATCCGCCTGCAAAAAAGGATAGCGATAATCTGTTGGCGGTACGAAAGTTTCTTTGATGGTACGCTGACTCACCCAACGAAGCAAGTTCACTTTTGCCCCAGCTTTGTCGTTCGTTCCACTGCCTCTTCCACCACCAAAGGGTTGCTGTCCTACCACCGCGCCTGTTGGCTTGTCGTTGATGTAGAAGTTACCCGCGCTGTTTCTCAATGCCCAAGTTGCATCTGTGATGGCCTGCCGGTCTTGTGCTAATACAGCTCCGGTTAGAGCATATTCACTGGTTTTGTCTACCACTTCAAACATGTTGCTCCATTCGCTGTCTTGATATACCCAAATGGTTACTACTGGGCCAAATATTTCCTCACACATGGTGCGATAATGGGCGGTAGGCGCCATCAAAATGGTAGGATCAATGAAATAGCCTTTGCTCATGTCACAGTTGCCACCAAAAAGCACCTCTACCCCATCGGCTTTGGCTTGATCGATATATCCTTTGATTTTATTGAAAGCACGCTCATCAATGACCGCATTCACGAAGTTGGTAAAATCTTCTGTAGGACCCACTTTAATCGTTGCCATTTCTGTCAACAATTTTGCTTTTACCGCTGGCCACAAACTCTGAGGAATGTATACACGACTGGCTGCAGAGCATTTTTGTCCTTGAAATTCAAAAGAACCACGAATGATGGCGGTTACCAGCACCTCCACTTGGGCACTGCTGTGAGCCAAAATAAAATCCTTACCGCCCGTTTCACCCACAATTCTTGGGTAACTGCGATACTTGGCGATATTGGCACCAATGGTTTGCCAAATATTTCTAAATACTCCGGTACTACCTGTAAAGTGAATGCCTGAAAAATCTGGGTGATTTAAAACCACATCACCAATCTCAGGACCGCCGGCATATACCAAATTCACAACCCCGTCAGGCAATCCCGCTTCTCTAAAAATACGCATCAATGCATTGGCACTGTATATTTGAGAGTTGGCAGGCTTCCACACAATTACATTGCCCATCATGGCTGGGGCTGTTGGCAAATTCCCTGCAATGGCGGTAAAGTTGAACGGCGTTAACGCGAAAACAAATCCTTCCAACGGACGGTATTCCAAACGATTCCAAATGCCTTTGGCGTTGGCTGGCGGCTGTTCATTGTATATTTCCGCCATGTATTGCACGTTAAATCTCAAGAAATCCACCATTTCACAGATGGAGTCGATTTCAGATTGAAACGCATTCTTGCTTTGTGCCAACATGGTTGACGCGTTTAATACATATCTATATTTGGTAGCCATCAACTCCGCGGCTTTCAAGAATATCGCGGCGCGCTGTTCCCAAGGCATTGACTCCCACATGGGCTTTGCGGCCAAGGCAGCATCAATGGCTTGTTGAACATGGCTGGCGGTACCTCTGTGATATTGACCAATTTTGTGATGGCGATCATGGGGGGGAAACAAATCGTGTACGTCTCCCGTTCTTACTTCTTCTGCACCAATATACATTGGAATATCTTCTACTTTACTGCGTGCGTCTTTCAAAGCAGCTTGCAATAATTTGCGTTCGTTGCTACCTGATGCGTACTCGTAGATTGGTTCGTTGATGGCTTGGGGGATGTGAAATGTTCCGTTCATAATCTTAGATTGTTGCAAAAATACAACGGAATTGGCAGCTTTTATGAGATTAACGTTTCGTTAATTCGTCAGTGGCCCGAATTTCAATTGTAGATTTGCTTTGTGAAACAGCTCATTTTTATTTTCATCACCGTTGGAAGCCTTTTCGGCGCTTCCTCTGCCTATGGTAAACCGAAAAAACCCATCAAACCGAAACACATCGTTCTGATCATCGGCGATGGTACCGGACTAGCCCAATGGAGTGCTTACAATGCAAAACGGACAAAGGACATCAATTCCATGGACAGCGCAGCGGTTGTTTTCACTGATTTCCCTGTGATTGGATTTTGCCTAACCTCCAGTGCCGATGCCTTTATTACCGATAGCGGTGCCGGTGCAACAGCCTTGGCAACAGGCAAAAAAGCGAACAACTATATGATTGGAATGGCCGCGGATAGCTCAAAGCCCATTACGATTTCGGAAATCGCTCATTTACAGGGCAAATCAACGGGCATCGCGGTTACCTGCGAACTGACTCATGCAACACCAGCATCATTTTTTGCCCACCAACCCTCTCGGAAGTTGATGAACGAGATTGGAGCCGATTTTATTACCGGAATGTCGCCCCACGATTTGGCTGAACTGCAAGAGCGCAACGGTCAAACCGATGTGGGTTCTCAATTTGTAAAAGGCTCTATCGATGTGGCGTTGGGTGGCGGACGCAATTACTTTGATACCAACGCGTTAAAAAACAACGGATACGCCATCGGAACGGGCTATAACGCCATGAAACAATTGCAAAATCAAGGTAGACGTGTGGTGTTTTACGATGACCAACCCTTCCCTCCCAAGGCGCATGAAGGCAGAAATAAAGAGGGCATGTACCTGGCCGATGCCAGCGAAAGTGTATTAACCACGATGTTTTTGAATCCAAAAGGAAGCTTTACAATGATCGAAGGCTCGCAAGTGGATTGGGCAGGACACGAAAACGACAGTACTTATTTGATGGCGGAAATGGAAGACTTTGATGTCGCCATTCGCAGGGTGATTGCTATGGCAAAAGCCAACAAAAACACCCTTGTGATTGTGACTGCGGACCATGAAACAGGCGGACTGAGTTTAACGGATTGGGACAAGGCAAGGAGTCAACCTGCGATGCACTTTTCTACCAGACATCACACGGGCATTCCTGTTCCCGTTTTTGCTTACGGACCGGGTGCGGAATTATTTTCAGGGGCTTACCAAAACACGGCAATTTTTACAAAAATTCAAGATTTGCTTACACAACCCATCGAAAAGAAATAACTTGCGGCCATGAGCGGCACGTCTTTCGGCATCATCATTCCGGCGCGGTATGCGAGTACTCGATTTCCCGGCAAACCCCTACAAGATTTGGGCGGCAAAACGATGATTGAGCGCGTGGTTGAGGCGGCGATGTCGGCCAATCCCGATGCGGGTGTGGCTGTGGCTACGGACGATGTGAGAATCGCTGAGCACATTCAATCCAAATGTGAGGTAATCATGACGAGCGATTTGCATCCCAGCGGCACGGATCGATGTGCAGAAGCATTGACGAAATTGGGTTGGGACTGCGATGTAGTGGTGAATTTACAGGGCGATGAGCCATTTATCAAGCCGGAACAGATTGCGTTGCTGGTATCGGCGTTTGAGAATCCCAGAACGGAAATCGCTACTTTGAAGATTGCCATTCAGGAGGCGGATGAAATCCAGAACCCGAATGTGGTGAAGGTGGTGTGTGATGTGAATGATCAGGCTTTGTATTTTTCGCGATCGGCGATTCCATTTGATCGAAACGGGCAATTTCAGGGCTCGGGGATTCAATACTATCGTCACATTGGGATGTATGCATTTCGCAGGGATGCTTTGATCAAGGTATCGAAGCTATCACCCAGCGCTTTGGAAAAAACCGAAATGTTGGAACAACTCAGGTGGCTAGAAAACGGAATGGGCATCGGCGTGAAAGAAACCTCTTGGGCCTCCCCTGCCATTGATACGCCGGAGGATATAGCCAAGGCGCTGAAGTTTGTTTGATTGAATATCGATTACAGAGTGTGGAGATAAAGGTTACGGGCCTGAATTACTGACCAATTTTAGTACGTACTATTTTCGGGGAAACTCACACAATTGATTATTCGGAAATTCCGAATTTCGTCATTTTTACTGGGTTTCGTATTTCTGTGAGACGCGAATTTTAAAAAACATTTGGAAAACTAACGAGTGTTAGTTAGTTTTGTGTTTGTTACAATGACACGCCGACAACAAATCATGGGAACCGCCTTGTGCCTGATGCGCAAAAAAGGGTATTTGAATACCTCCATGCGCGACATCGCCAGCTCAGTGAACATGGAAGCGGCGAGCTTGTACAACCACATCAAAGGGAAAGAGGAAATTCTGATCGATACCTGCTTCGGCTTGGCAGAAACCTTGGAAATCGGCATCAACGAAGTGAACGACATCTACTTCAACGCCGCCGAGAAATTGTCGATGGCCATCCACAGCCACATCAAAGCCCTCACCCAAGATCTCAATGCATCGCACCTGTTTGTGCACGAATGGCGACATTTATCAGACGACAAACGCGCGCAATTCATCGAACGTCGTGACTTGTATGAAAAAGAATTTCGCGACATCGTAATACTTGGATTTGAAGAGGGTGAATTCAAAGACGTTGACCCCAAATTTGCCACCCTCACCATCCTCGCCTCGCTCAACTGGGTCGGTGAATGGTATCGCCCCCAAGGGGAAATGCAACCCAAAGAAATTGCAGAAAAATTGACCCATTTCATTCTTTCAGGACTACAAAAAAACTAAACACATTCATATGTACGGAAACGCTTACATCGAAAATGACGGCAACAAAGTGAACAGCATTTTGGCCGACGAAGATCCCATCAAATTGGCAGAGTTCGAAGCACGCATCGCTGCGGGCGACAAAATCGAACCGAAAGATTGGATGCCCAAAGAGTATCGCAAGCAGTTGGTGAGAATGATTGAGCAACACGCCCACTCTGAAATCATTGGCTCGTTGCCAGAAGGCACTTGGATTACCCGTGCACCTGGTTTCCGTCGTAAATTGGCATTGATGGCCAAAGTTCAAGACGAAGTGGGCCACGCACAATTGCTGTATAGCGCCGCTGAAACCTTGGGTAAAAGTCGGGAAGACATGACCAACGACCTGATCAACGGCAAGAGCAAATATTCAAACGTATTCAACTACCCCGCTCCCACTTGGGCCGATAGCGCTGTGATTGCTTGGTTGATCGATGCAGGGGCTATCGTGAATCAGTTGGCCAACAGCAAAGGATCTTACGGTCCGTATTGCCGGGCGTTGGACCGCATCTGTGCTGAGGAATCGTTCCATTTGAAATACGGACACGATAACGTGGTTTTCTTGGCAACAGGAACGCCGGTGCAACGTGCGATGGTGCAAGAAGCCTTGAACCGCTGGTGGGAACCCATCATGCATTTCTTTGGTCCGCCAGACAAAGCCTCTCAACACTCTGAAATCTTGATGCGCTGGAAAGTGAAAATGGGATCGAACGATTCTATGCGTCAGACCTTCTTGAACATGTACGTCCCCAAGATTTGGGATTTGGGATTAACCCTCCCCGATACCGAATTGCGCAAAAACGAGGAAACCGGACAGTGGGAATACACCGAACCCAACTGGGAAACCTTCAAACAGGTCATCAACGGCAACGGACCTTGCAACAAAGAGCGCTTGGCGGTTCGCAGAATGGCTGAGGAAAACGGTCGTTGGGTGCGCAAAGCGTTGATGAACAAAGACGCGGTATACGCAACACCTTTAGCATAATTGGTAACTGAAACAACGAGACAATCATGATTGTAAAATCTTTAGACCCTCGCATCGAGCGCGCAGCGCTCGATGACGAATCAAAAATTGGCGAACTCAATGTGCATGAGCATTTTGAGACCTATGAAGTGTTTCAGCAAGTGAAGCGCGGCACACACCACCAACACGTGGGCAACGTGCATGCACCCAACGCAGAAATGGCGATGCTGTTTGCCAAAGAGCAATATTGCCGTCGCGGGGCAGCCGTGAACCTATGGGTTGTTGCCACTTCCAACGTTTTCGTTACCGAGTATGTTGATGCGGATATTTTCGAGACCACCGAAGACAAATTGTATCGCGACCCAAACAGTTACAAGGTGATGGACCGCATCAATGCGTACAAAGCCAGAACCAGCAAGGTGTAAGGAAATACGGATCATTTCAGAACCCAAACAAACAGTAAACCTTTATATTATGGAATTCACAGAAAAACACGTTGAAGGCTTAAAAGAGCTTTTATATAAAATGGCCGATGATTTATTGATCATTGGACACCGCAACAGCGAATGGACCGGTTTGGGTCCGATGTTGGAAGAGGATATCGCTTTCAGCAGCATGGCGCAGGACAAAGTGGGTCAATCGTTGGCATTGTTTGAATTGTTGCACGAATTGGGCGAAAGCGACCCTGATACGGTGGCATTTACACGAAACGACCATCAGTTTCATTGTTCGCAGTTGGTAGAGTTACCGATTGGCGAGTACGACTTTTCGATGGTGAGACATTTCTTCTTTGATCACGCTGAGGCGATTCGATTTGAGATGTTAGCCGATAGCGTTTTTGAGCCATTGTCGATGGTAGCAAGGAAATTCAAAGGTGAAATCAAGTATCACACGATGCACGCTGATATTTTCATGCAGAAATTGGCCGCTGGGGGTGAGGAGAGTTTCTCACGGATGCAAAATTCGATCAATGAGACATTTGGATTGGCATTAGGGATGTTTGAGCCTGGCAAATACGAGGAAGCATTGATTGAATCAGGCATTTTCGGTGGAGAAGCTGAATTGCAGCGGCGCTGGTTGGATAAAGTGTTGCCTTTGTTGGAATCTTTTGGGTACGTAGTGCCCAAGGTGGAAAGCACTGAGCCCGCCTTCGGCGGGCGTCACGGAATTCACACACCCCATTTGCAACCCCTGCTCGATGAAATGACAGAAGTCTTCAGCATCGATCCAGGCGCGGATTGGTAATTCACCTTGCGTAGCATCTAAAAACCCAACGCCAATAACTATCCCCTAAATTATTTCACAATCCTGGAAGTGAATTTCACAATCCGGGAGAACTCAATCGCATAAATACAAAAAACAATGTCCAATTCCATAAAAGTCCTTCTGGAAACCGTCATGGATCCAGAAATTCCTACCATTTCAATTGTGGATTTGGGTATTGTTACAAGCATTGAATCACCCCAGCCCGGACATGCCATCATTGAGCTCACACCCACTTTCAGCGGATGTCCTGCCTTGAGAATCATGGAACAGATGGTGCACGACAAACTCGCCGAATCGGGCTACACACACATCGAGGTGAAAACCACGTTCAACAAACAGTGGAACACCAACATGATTACCGAAAAAGGCCTCATCGCACTCAAACAACACGGACTTGCGCCACCACCAAAACACAATGGTTACATTGAACTAGATGTGCTGAGCGATACCCCCTGTCCTTACTGCAATTCGCGAAATACCGAAATGCAAACCCCCTTTGGCCCTACCCTCTGTAGGAGCATGCACTATTGCAAAAATTGCCTGAATGCTTTTGAAGCGTTTAAGCCCGTTTCGTAACGATTAATTTAGTACCCAAGTAATTCGGGTAGAATTGCCTCCCACTTTCACTTCAACGTAGTACAAACCCGACGTTAACTTTCGATTCATTTCAATTTTTTCGTTTGTACTCACCACTCCATTCCAAACCACCCTCCCGCTGGCATCGTAAATCGAAACAGTCACAGGCATCGACATCGGAAAAGCCAACTCAAACGATTGATCCATACTTGGATTGGGGAATAATATGGGTTTGGCTGAAACAATATCGTCAGCGCCATACGTCGGTTCATGCAACATACACCAAGCGTTCATTTTTTTCCAGGCATTAAAACACTGAAGCACACCGCCAGTCACCGAACGCGTTTTCAAGGAACTATTGGTCTCCACCGAGGATAATATCCAATTCCGCATCAAATGGATTGCGCTATCGGAGTTAACCGACATCAAATCCAGATAGTGTTTACAGACTACAGAATTTAGCCATGCTACCGTCCCTGCTACCATTGGCGCGGCAAACGACGTCCCAGATTCATTGATATACGGAGAGCTCGGATTGTTTTGAAGCGGCGTAACAGTGAAGACATCATCCCCAGGGGCCGATAAATCCACCGAGTTGGTTCCATATCCAGAAGTTACATATTGCTTATTTAAGCCAGCGCTAGAGGTAACTATCAAAGCATCGGACGGACATAAACTGGGGATATCGCCTTCCAATTCAACATTGATATCGCCATTGGTTGTAGCACCTGCACTAATTATCCCAACCGAGGCCAAAGAATCAAACATCGCACACCAGATAGGCGTTTCATTGGCAAAGGTTTTGTCGATTCCAACCGACATATTCAAGACCACAACGTTTGCGCCTTGCTTACCCTGGGATTCAATCCATCGCTTTTTTTGTCGATAGGCATATAGCACGCTCCGCACCACCCCCACTTCACCGTCGGCACCTTTGGTAGAATAACAGAGCAAAGGCATCATTTTTACTTGCCAAATCACACCCGAAACACCAATTCCATTGTTTCCTCTTGCACCCAAAACACCGGCAACCGAAGTACCATGGCCATAAAAAATGGATTCGGAATTAAATACTACAGCCGTACTATCTCCGCCATTCCACCCCCAATAATCATCTGTGTAACCATTGTTATCATCATCTTTTCCGTTCCAAGGAATTTCTTTCCGATTCACCCAAATATTCTCGCGCAAATCGGGATGAGACGTATCCATTCCATCATCCACAACGGCAACTACAAGTGTATCACCATATCGATTTACGCCCGCCATACCTTGTTCCCAAGCCAGTGGCATTTGAATAACATCTAAATATTGCTGATCGGACAATAACGGATCGTTGGGCTTGAGCGACCTGCGTTGGATATAATGTTCCGGTTGATAAGTAAATGGAATTCCGGCCAAATTGGCTTTGGCTTTGAGTTCTAGAAGTGCGGATTCATTGCCAACGAAACGATATAGTCCGAAAGATTCATCCTGGCATTTCAGCTTGCTTGATAGACTGGCAGGAGTCGACTCCAACAACGTGGATTTAATCCAAGCCGATGAAACACGAACCATGTAGGTATTGGGAATGCCATTCGATAAGCCTGTTTCCGGAAACGAGTTCACTTCGCGAAACAAGCGCGCTTCATGAGAAGACTGGGTATGATTTGTCGACTGTGCTTGAATCAAATTCACTGGCAAACTGCACACCATCAAAAAACTGGCAACAACGATAAATCGTCTCATGGCTTTTTCACTTCCCCGCATATTTCAAAAATAAAGCCCCGATCGCAGATCGGGGCTTTATTTTTGAAATAATTTCGTAAAAGTTTAGTTACCGCCGCCAGGGTTGGTAGTAGCAGGTGTTGCATTGCCAGTGCTTGCAGGTGCAGAACTCGAAGTACCGCTCGGCGCAGAACCAGTAGTAGCTCCAGCCGCCGCGGGGGTTGCAGCCGGCTTTGGCTTATTCGCTTTGGCTTTTACCTTCAACATATAATCGTCGATGCGTTTTTTCACTGCAATTGTTGCCTCATCCTCAGGAAGAATCTCAATCACCTTACCATAATAATAACTGGCCTTTTCATAATCCTTGCGTTTTTGAGCAAAGAAGGCCATGTTTCTGTATGCATTTTCACGATCGTTTACAAATTTAACTCGTTGTGTAGAATCCAATTTGCTCATCCAACGTTCAAATGAAGACGTCACATTTCCAGTTGAATCATTTGGATCCAAACCAGCCCATGTAGTCGCTATCAAATAGTAACCAGTAAGGTAGTTTGTATCGTTTGTGATCAATTCTTGGTAAATCTTCAGAGCCTCTGCATTTCTGCCAGTAGCAGCCAAACAACGACCTTCAAAATACAAATCTCTAGAATTGAGGACACCCGCCAATTTCTTTCTCTTTAATTCCAAAATCCCATAGGCTTGCTCATAACTCTTCCCATTGAAATACATATCTTGTATACGCTGGTATGACTTGACGCCCGTTTTGCCGGTATCAGACAACACCATTGACAAAATCGTATAGCTGGAAGCCGCCATCATTTGCTTGGTGGTATCATTGCCTGAAGCCAATCCAGAACGATACATTAAAATGGCTTTAATAAACTTCTCACTGCTTTGTAATTCACGTCCTTGTGGCTTGATATACAGCTGCTCGTAATTATAAAAATAGTAATTCAAAGCAGAATCAATCAAACGACGTTTTGCTTTGTCTTTTTCTGCGATGGCATAAGCAATTACACCATAAATATTGGGTATGCTTTTCACAGAAAGCAATTTGTTACCTTCTGCAATACAACGATCAAAATCACCACCCAAATACAGCGTTTGAACATAGAACTTACGCGCAGTAATGTTATCGTTTCTACGCAAATATTCTTCGTAAAAATACACGGCAGAATCGCGTTCTTTCATCAAAGAAAACACTTCGGCTTTCTGACGGTAAGCTGGTGCAAAGTTCACATCCAAGCCAAGGGCTTCGTCCAATTTGGCAATAGACAAAGGATAGGCACTAGCACGAGCATAAACTTTTGCCTGACGTAAAATGGGTCTTGGATCCAAAGGCGCATCGTATCCTGCAACAATGTACTGTTGAATTGCATCAGAAGAGTTGGTGGGGTTTTGAATCACCATTGCATCACCAAGTAACATTTTCGCTTCAAAATCGTTGTTACTATTTTTCAAGTAATCGATGGCTCTTGATGCGTATGCTTTCAACTGTTCACTGCTTCCAAATTCAACCATTAGATAAACACGAGCGATTTCCTTATTAAGAACAGGCCTCATTTTCTTTTTGGCGGCCGATGCTTGAGCAAAAAACACTTCCGCGCCTTGGGTATTAAACTTGCGTAATTCCATGTGCCCTTTACCAATTAGGTTATAAGGATTGGTTGGTGCGATACCTAAGCCATCATTAAACATTTTTACGGCGCTCATAGAATCACCTTTGGCCAAGTAATTCAATCCAGCCCAATAGTAATTATCGCCAACTTTTGGCTTTTTTGCAATCAGATCTTTATAAACCTGTTCTGCCTTTTCAAATTCTTCGTTTCGGGTGTAACGCTGACCATCAGCAATCGTTTGTGCAGTGGCGGTTGATAGACCAACAAAGACAATTAAAATGAGAGAAATACTTATCTTTTTCATCGGGTGCAAAAAAACTATGTAATTGTTATATATGTGTTAAGATTTTCAAAAATTGTTCCAAATATTATTCAATTTTCTAATTGTATGGTTCTGGCTGGTGGTAAAGCGGGCGATAATCCGCTTTTCTTCAAAATCACTTGGCCGCTTTGATCACAACAAAACGCCAAAAAACCTTGGGCCAATCCAGAATATCCTTGTAAATCATAGCCCATGATTATTCGGATAAATGGGTATTGCTTGGCGAAAATTTGGGATTGATAGGGTAAATGAAACTCTCGGGAAACAGGATGTTGAACTTCCAACACCTTAATCTGCCTCCGATTACACCTAGCCATAGTATCTCCACGATCCGCAATCCAGTTAGACCCCACAAACCCTAGCGCTCCGGGAGTCTTCTTAACAAAATCAAAAACTGCTTGAGGCGATGTAAATTGTAACACCTTGGGTAGCGACAATTTTACGCTTGATTGCGATGAATTCTTTTTATAAAATTCCTCTAAATCATTGTAAATCAAGTCGTTTTTTAACATAGCAAATACCAATTTATCATTACTCCTACCCCAGGCCGAACATTTACCCGACAACATCCAACACAGTGAATCCACTGAAATTCGATTGTTTGGATTGCTGCGATTCACAATAAATGCTGTTGCACCCATGCCAATGTCGTGAGATCTCACTTTAACTTGACGGGATTCTAAGGCCGCAATCATAGCAGAATCAAAGGCGTGATTGATATATAATGCAGAAATCTGTTTGTCCCTCACCCCTTCTAGCAAAGCGATTGGAGCCATATATTTTGGTTTGATATGCGCTTTTGGATACAACTCATGAAATCTGTTAATCAATTGAACAAACAACAAACTATCATTCACATCCAAGGCGATCTCTAACTCACCCTTGGTTGGAATGTCGTTTCGCTTTCCTTTGTGCTCCATATCCAAGCACGATGAAAACGCAGCCACTGCAAAAACAAAAATGAGTAATCGATTAATCTTCCAATCCATTTCGTCCTTTTTTAAACAGCAAGTAGCCATTTACCGCTCTGAAGAATCCCCACAAAAACAAAAAAACCACGATGGGCCATGTACCGTACCCCCAAACATCAATATCGTCTTTCTGAAAAAAAATAACGGCAAACGACCAAAATGCAATTGCACTTATCCAATGATACCAGTGGTTCGTTTTTAACATACTACAAAAATAAACGAAAAGGGGCCCACAATGTTTTGTAGGCCCCTTTATTCCCAAACAATTTGGGCGTAATAATTAAAATCTTATTTTACCATCATCGTTTTGCTCACACTACTACCACCTGCAATCAAGGTGTATGTGTAAACGCCACTAGACAAACTGTCTGCATTGATCACCAATTCATGGTTTCCTTTGTACAAGCCATTGTGCTTTTGTGTTTGAACCAAAGCACCCATCGCATTGCGTACTTCCAATGTAACATCACCAGGCATTGTTAAATAGATCAACACTTTTGTATTGCTGCTGAACGGGTTTGGATAGTTTTGATTCACAACCATTACCTCACCAATATTGGGTTGGTCAACAGATGCGATACCAATTTTACCAGCCAAAATTTCAGACACTGGAATGGCTTGGTAATTAATCACATTCAATACTACGGGGTGGTTACCAAAAGATGCGCTGTTGTTTTGCAAGTTTGTACCCGCAATTTCATCCTGCTGCCAGTGCATGTGAACGAATCCATCGGCTACACGACAAGTTGAAGCGAAGTCGTCTTCTTTTCCAATCACTTGGGTAACGTTTTGAGACTCACTCCAAGTAGCACCACCATCGGTTGAAGCCACAATTCCGATATCGCGGAAGTTTGCACCCAAATCTGAAATATCCAATTCAATAGGAACACTGTATAAACAGAACAAATTTCCATTGGCATCAATTGCACTAGAAGGCTGACGCAAACAAGAGGTACTTCCCAAGCGGGCTACGGTACTCATGCCCGACGGAACACCACTAGTAGAAAGCGCTGAGTAGGTAGATTGTTCCATTTTATTCACACCATCTCCATCAGAGTCAAATGCAGCACCAGAGGCAATTACAGAAGTTTTATCCGTTGCTTCAGACCAATGCATCATATTTTGGTAAGAAGGATAAAAACTATAACTCTCATCGGAAGTATCAGTATCTATAACACGTGATAAGCCCCAAAATACATGAAGTTTATTGTTTTTATCGATGATAACATCACAAGTACCATCATTGGTAAATGGAGTATCGTTCATCAACTGCTTACCAGTCCAAGGAGCATATTTAAATGTATCAACGATGATCCGAGTAAATGTGTTACCTCCGTCTGAACTTTTCCAAGCCACAACGCCTTGCAATAAATCTGCATTTACTATGGCCACTGTATTTCCTCTTACATCAATTGTATACTGATCCGCACCACCACTGTTTGTCAATGTGCTATCGAAACCAGGCAATGAAGTGTGTTGCTTATCCCAAGTCACACCGCCATTGGTTGAACGGCTATAAACCATGGGTGCAAATACACCTTTTCTTTTTGGGGCACGCGATTCGCCCGGAGCAGCAGAATCTGTGTAAGAACAAATCAAGTGAATGGCATCACCATTGTTGGCAGTTCTTGCCCAAATTGGCTTATAAGGAGGCTCTTTAAGGATGTTTGTAACTGTAGTTGGGCGTGAAGAGGCTGAATTGCTAGTTGTCATATAGAAACCACCGCTAGTAGCATCGTGACCGATAGTAAATACGCTACCGTTCGACAAAACGCCTACGTTGGCCCAACCAGTTCTTACGTTTTCAACGCGGTTACTATCGGAAGGCTGCCATTTTCCAGCAGCGCTACGTAAATTATACCCACTTCCACGACCTGGGAAACCCACAGCATCAGATGTAGATGTAGTCCACGCTGCAGATATTGCACCGTCTGTGTGCATAGCCAAACGGTGAGGCATCGCATAGTTGGTTTGCAAATCGTAATACGTTGAACCGATGCGGATAAATCCCTTGTAGTTTACACCACGAGCCGTTACAGTTTTTTTGGATTTTGGAGCAACACCGAATCCACCATTATCGGCTTTATCGATGAGCACTTTGGATTGTGAGGTTAACTCAGGATTGCCTTGATTGGCAGTCACAGCAGACAAGTTCACCTGTGCAGTGGCCAGACCAGAGGCAAATACAGAGATGGCTAATACGTATAGTTGTTTCATATTCTAATTTTAAGAATTACAAATAAAGTAAAAATAATATGAAAAATCACATTAAACGCGTTGCGGAGCGCGAAGAATTCCCAACACAGTTTCAATTAATATCTCACCGTCCGTGGCCCCTCCTCTGTGTACTCCCTTTAATTTAAGGTCGAGTAGTTTGATTTGATTGAAAGCACGCTCCATATCAACCGGTGAATAATTTTTGGCAGCAATCATATATTCTTCCAAAAAAAAAGGATTCACACCCAATGTAGACGCCATTTCGCCTTTAGAGGCCCCGGGCATTTGCTGCACCAATAAAATCTTTCCAAAGTATCCATGTAGGTTGCTCACCATGCGCAGAATTTCACCTTTTTCGGCCCGGGCCGACATATGATGGGCGATTTGGATGGCCTTATTAAAATTCTTTAGACCCAAGGCGGACTGCAATTCAAAAACGTTGTATTCACGGTTAAAACCCACGTTGGCTTCTACATGAACGGTTCTAATAAACTCATCTTTCACATTAATCAAGAGCTTTTCCAATTCATTGTGAATTAGCGGAAGATCGGCACCTAGTAACTCTACTAACATTTGAATGGCTGAACCATCAATACTGCGACCTTTTTGTCTGAGATATTCGGGCAACCAATCTTTGATTTGATAATCGCGCAGTTTGGCCGCGTAATAGGCACCTCCGAACTTATCTGCTTGCTTGCCAATTTTTGTCCGCATGTCCATTTTATTCCCACGGAAAGCACAAACAAGGATGGTGGATGGCAAAGGATTATCCAAGTACGACAACAATTTATCAAACTCTTTGATGTCTTGGGCATCTTTTACGATAATCACTTGATGCTGACTCATCATTGGATAACGACGTGCCATAGAAATTAGGTCGTGAATTTTCACTTCCTTTCCATACAAGATTGTTTGGTTAAAGCTTCTTTCCGATTCCGGCAAGACTGATTCTTCGATCAAATCGGCAATGGCATCAATAAAATACACTTCTTCCCCATGAAGCAAATAAACGGGCGAATATTGCTTGGCTTGAATCTTACGTCGAAGATCCAAATAATTGGCAATGGTATCGCTCAATTTGGCCATGGGTTTGTATTTTTACAGCGGTGCAAGTGTTAAATTTCCCTGAATACGAATTTCAGATTCAAGAACTGGAGCAAAAAAAAGTCATTTTTGATCCGATTCGAAAAAAATTTATCCCCCTTTCCCCTGAAGAATGGGTAAGACAGCATTGTATTTGTCATTTAATTCAGCAGTTCAAATTCCCCTCTGGATTGATTGCCGTAGAAAGAGAAATCCACGTACACGGACTGCGCAAACGCTTTGATATTGTAGGTTTTGCAAGCTCTGGAAGTCCGTTAATTTTGATCGAATGTAAAGCAACTTCGGTAGAACTTACCCAAGAAACGCTCATTCAAGTTGCCACGTATAACAATAAATTAGACAGTCCATGGATGTGGATTACCAATGGGATTCAGCATGCTTGGTTTGAAAGGAAAAATGGCAAAACGCAATTGGTAGCGGCTCCAGAAAAATTAATCTAGGGTAATATCGGTGCTTTTGCCAGCAATTGTAACGCGGACGATACGATCACAGGACTCGTTTTCAAAAGGATCGTAATCCAATGTGGTGGTGGATTTGTCAGAATCCTTTAATAACACCATTCCATTAACATATTCGCTAGAACATCCAGGAACCACATTTTTTATTAATGGCTGAACGACTTCCCAAGTAAGTTCATCATGGTCCGATTCCATTAACACGCCATTCCCCAAGATTTGGTATTTATTGCCAATTATACCGGGATTCGAACTGGTTAATTTAACCAATTGAGCAGAACCTTTCAATGTGATTGTGTTCTTGCCAAAAAAATCTAAAGATTCTATAGTTACGTTATGTGTTTTACTGTCTTGACGGATGACTGAGCAAGAAATTGCTATGTTTTTCGGTTGATTTGGATTAATTCCCATCCAGAAATTGTCTGACTTATCGATTTCGAGTTCAAGTTTAGAAGTCTTTTCTTGATAATGCGATTGAATTTTGATGTGCATTTTGCCTGAGCGATACTTTCCATCATATCCACGTTGATTCTCTGAAAGCGGCAGCGTATTGGGTCCAAAATTGATTTCAAATTCAATGCCATCGCCATCAAAATAGGTTGAATCAGATATTATAACTGAAGTAGTTTTTCCGAATGCTCCAAGAATGAATTCTGGCGGTGTTCCTTTTCCCGCTGTTTGGTCACCCATTTCATCGGCAAGTTCGATAATGGAAGCAAGTTCGGATTGCATAAGACAATAATCTGTGGCCATTTGCAATCCATCTTCTTTGTGTTGATTGATTCGCTCACAAGACTGCATCGCAATTAATCCAAGCATAAAAACCAGGGCTATCAGTGTGTGATGTAGGTATTTGCGAATCATCCGAAAATCGAATTGGGTTGTTGCGAAAGTTGCAAAAACCGCTTCTATGAAACAAATATAATATTGATTACCCCCAAAACAACGCTTACATTTTATCCAATATTTGCAAAATTGACGTACAAGCAAATTGAATTTCTTGATTTGTGATGGTTAATGGAGGGCAAATTCTGAGGCAATGGGGTGCATAAAGGAACCAATCTGCGAAGAGATTCTGATCTAGCATTTGTTGTATGCATGCATTTACGATATCGAATGAATCAAGTTCCACCGCTAGCAGCAAACCCTTGCCATGAACTTGCTTAATTTTGGGATGAATGAGCAATTCCTTAAAGAGGTTGGATTTTAACGACACGGTATCCATCAATTTTTCTTCAAGTAGGACATTGAATGCGGCGTGGCCTGCTGCGCAGGCCACTGGATGTCCGCCAAAGGTTGTAATATGTCCAAGAATTGGATAATTTGAAAGAGTATTCATGATGGGGCGCGAGGCGAGGAATGCCCCCATGGGCATTCCTCCGCCGAGCGCCTTCCCTAAAACCAATACATCGGGGATAACCCCGTATTGCTGAAATGAAAACAACGAACCCGTCCTTCCAAAACCCGTTTGTATTTCATCAAAGATTAACAAAGCACAATGCTCAGTGCACTTTTGTCTTAACGCCTGCAGATAGTCAACATTGGCTATTTGAGCGCCTCTTTCCGCTTGAATTGTTTCAACCACAACGCCAGCTATTTTATCCCATGGCAATGAACCCAACGCCAAAATCTTGTTTTGTTCAACAAAATGTACTGAAGGCAATAAGGGCCTGAATGCTTGGGAATAATATTCATTACTCATCAAACTCAATGGTCCCTGTGTACTTCCATGGTATGCGTTTGTTTGTGCAACAAAATCCGTTTTCCCTGTTACACGCTTGGCGAGTTTCATTGCCCCGTCTATGGCTTCTGCACCTGAGTTTACGAAATAGCAGCACGATAAAGATTCCGGTAAGTGAGATGACAAAGCTGCCGCATACATACTTTGGGGTGTTTGCACAGTTTCTCCATACACCATTACGTGCATAAAAGCTTGGGCTTGTTTAACGACCGCCCTTACAACCGAAGGATGTTGATGCCCAATATTGCAAACGGAAATACCAGCAATCAAATCAAGGTATTCCTTGCCGGCGTCATCGTAGATATAATTCCCCTGCGCTCTTACCACATGCAAAGCCAAGGGATTTGGGCTGGTTTGCGCCTGGTGAAGTAAAAATGCTTTTCGCGGATGAATATGCATGCTACAAAGTTATAAGAGTTTTAGCGCTCCGTTGGCTTATAAAAAAAGAAAGCCCCCGCCAAGGCGGGGGCTTTCTTTTTTTAAAGTAATTCTAATTAGATGTTAGCATTCAAATCAGCACCTGCTTTAAATTTCGCAACTTTTTTCGCAGCGATTTTAATTTCAGCACCAGTTTGTGGGTTACGTCCTGTACGAGCGTTACGGCTGCTTACAGAAAAAGTTCCGAATCCTACCAAGATTACTTTGTCACCTTTTTTCAAGGCTTCAGCAGTGGCAGATGTGAAGCTGTTCAATGCAGAAGCAGCTTGAGCTTTGGTAATGCCAGCTTCGCTAGCGATTCTTCCAATTAAATCTGATTTGTTCATTTGTATATAATTTTAGTTTTTATTAACGTCCCAAAAGTAAACAAGGGATTTAGTTTGTCAAGTGCAGTGAATACTCATGTACAATGAACTTTTACACGAGAAATTAACAATTTGAAAAAAACAAGAGTGCAATTTTACGCAATCATTTGATTTACAACACGATACAACAAATCACTTGGCTCGCTTCTATTCCAAACTATTTTGGCAGAACTATAGTAAATACTACGATTTTCTGCAATTTGTGATAATTTATTCAGTATTTCCGACTCATTTTCCCCAGAAAACATAGGGCGTTGGGCCAATTCAGCACCGATGCGAGCCACCAAAACCTCTAAAGAAGTGTTCAAAAAAAGCGTAAGGCCATGCATTTTCATCCAATCCATATTGCCATGATACGCTGCCGTACCACCTCCACTACCAACAACTATATTATTAAATCGAAGGGTGTCGCGCAAACACTTTGCCTCAATTTCTCTAAAAAAATCCTCCCCGTGGGTTTCAAAAATACCAGACACAGACAATCCCATTTCAGATTCAATCATCTCATCTAAATCCACAAATGTCCAACCCAATTTGTTGGCCAACCATTTTGCGGTTGTCGTTTTTCCTGATGCAGGCAATCCAACTAAGTAAAGTTTATTCATATCTAACGCGAGGATCAATCCAAACATACAACAGTTCTGTAATTGTATGCAGAATAAAAAATACACACGCTGTGAATAAAACCGCCCCCATCACCACTGGAAAGTCTGATTGCTGCAGTGCTTCAATCGTCACCTTACCCAATCCCCGCCATTGAAAAATATATTCAGTAAAAAACGATCCGGCTAACAAACTACTAAACCACCCGCCAACACTGGTGATCAAAGGATTTAACGCATTTGGCAATGCATGTTTCCATGTGGCTTGCCATGTTGAAAGTCCTTTCGCCTTAGCCGACCGTACAAAATCTTGGGCAAGCATCTCAACCATGGTATTTCTTGTGAGTTGGATAAAAACTGCCAAAGGCCTAATCCCCAAAGCCAAGGCAGGCAAAACCATATTGGACCACATCAGTGTGCGATTTTCCCCCATTTCGTCTATTTCCCACAAACTACCCGTCATCGGCAAACCAGTATATTCATGCCACACAAATCCAAACAGCCAAGAAAACAACATCGCAGAGAAAAAACTGGGCATAGAAATCCCCACCGCTGAGGACCCTACAATTAAATGATCGTCCCATTTCCCCTGTCGCATCGCCGCCCAAACCCCCAATGGGATACCCATGGCCAATGCTAATAACATAGCAGCTATCGCCAAGACCATTGTCCCAATAAACGCCTGAAACAACATACCGCCCACGGGTTGCTTGCTTTGAAAGGATGTCCTCAAATACGGCAACTTTATCCAACATTGGGTTTTGCCATCGTTCAATCCAAAACCTGTAAGCAAAGACAATTTCTTTGAGCTACTATCATAAAGTGAAATGGGCGACAAATCATTGATATAATATAAAGCTTGTTTACCCAAAGGCTCATCCAAACCCAATTCGGCAACAATCGCAGCCTTTGTCTTCGCATCTGCCCTTTGCGAAGTAAGCATCTCTTCTGCATTGGGCATCGCTTGAAACAACACAAAGATGAACAAGACCAATCCCAAAAGCACTGAAAACAAAAAAGCGACTTTCTTAGAGATAGATTTCATGTGTGTCTTCCGATTTTAACCCGTAACAATTATTCCATTAAGTATTCTTCCCTCTCTCAGGGTTAGAATTTCGGAAAATCGTTACTTCTGGCTTTCCAATTTTTCTACTTCTTGCATCAATTCCTCAATATCCTCAACCTCTGGCAAATCCCGTCCGCTCCACTTACCCAAGATTTGAGCGCCTTTTAAGAAGAAGACCGTTGGATTGTACCTAGCCATCGTCATTAGCATCTTTTGATCGGCCGAATAAAACGTCACAGGCAACTTATTTGCTTTTGCAAACTCTCCCGCAGGTTGATCCGATGATGCCGTTAAGGGATAAATCCTCACCCCATTAGCATTTCCCCACGTAAACAAGGCACGCAAATCATCCATTCCTCCAGTGTAGGCTTGATCGATGTAGGGAGCGACATACACCAGTTGATACCCTTCGGCATTTAAGAACGAATCTTTCATGTCGGCACCGGTCTGATTGTTGTTGATGGCAAAATCGTGAATGGGCGACTTATATCCTTCGATTACCAATTTCTTCCGTTGAGATTTGGTGGCATCAAATTGATACCCCTCTCCCATTTTGGCTTCAAATTCGGCGGTGGTGCAAGTAATAGAATCGGTCCCCCCTTGCTTGTTCGGTTTATACAAAACCCAAGTAATTTCGATGCTATCGCTGCTCCTCTCTCCTTCTGGAAAAAAGGTCATTACTGTTTTGATGTTGTTTCCAATTTTATAGGGCAAGAAGTCCCAAATGGGTAAATACATGTAACAATAAACGCCAAAGGCCAATGTCAAAACGCTCAATACACCCATTAATTTCACACCAAAGGGCTTAGAGAACCAAGGCACATTGTGTTTCATTCCGGCGATCATTGTCAAAATCAATCCGCTCAAAACCAAATCCTTAAAGAATGAATGCCAAGGTTTCAACTTTAAGAAATCACCAAAACATCCGCAGTCTGTCACCTTGTTGAAGTAGGCGCTATAACCGGTGAGGAAGGTAAAGAACAATATCAACGCAGCAGTGATTGCCACTGTTAAACGGATATTCCATCCAATCAACATTGCAAGGCCCAGCAATACTTCCAAGGCGCAGAAGAAAACGCTCAAATACAAATTGTAGTCTTTAGACCATTTAAAGAAATCAAATAGCGAACCATTGGGCTTTGCGAAAGCTGCAACATTAACTGCCGCACTTTCAGAAACGGAAATATCTTCCCATGTCAAAGGTTCCGCATTAGAAGAGTCGCCACTTGGCATTCCGACCATCGGTGCTGGGAACGATATATGTCCGACATTTTTAAGGGTACTTAGCTTTCCAACCGGTGGCAGTTCTTGTCCGGGAGTAAGTGCCACAAATTCAAATTCATACGATTTAGGCATGGGCGAAATCACATCCAAGGTAGTTTCCGCAACGGATGATCCACCCCAACTGCATCGAACATTAATTTTTGGCAAAACGGCTGTCCCATCGCCCCCGTCAAGAACACCTTGGGCTTCTACAACCATCTCTTTTTCGTTATCAAAACTGTATAACACCGTTTTTTGGTCGATGAGTTTCTGTCCTTGAGAAAACACTACCAATCGCATAGAGTCCTGCGGCGTAGCAAGATCTTGGGCAAAAACATCAAAATATTCATTGAGTTTGATCCCAAAACCGCTAGGGTCGTTCAATTTCACTATCCC
>NSIB01000020.1 GCA_002737625.1 Flavobacteriales bacterium
CACAATTACAAGGCAAGCCTGGATTGGTTCAGTTGAAAAGTAAGGAATTGAGCGTAGACATTCGATTAAAAGGCGGAAATATTGGTCGCGTAGTACTTAACAATCACCGCCGTTCGGATTCTAATGTGTTGGAATTGTTGTCGAATCAATTGAACGACAATCAATGGGCTTTCGAATTATACACTGCCAATGGCCCGTTAAACAGTGGGGATTTTTATTGGAATGTTGTGTCTCAAACCGAAAACCAAGTCACATTGCGTTTGGGTGATACCTCTCGATACATAGATCAAATTTATTCTTTGGCTGCGGATGGCTTTACTGTAAAGCACGATTTGAAACTGAAGGGGATTGATGAAATCGTAAAGTCGCGCAATTCTGGTATCAAAATCACTTGGAGAGCTCAGTTGCAAAAGCAAGAGAAGGACATGAAGTGGGAAACGCAGAATACCACGGTTGTTTACCGATTGCATGGTGAGGATGCGGATAAGTTAGATTTGGCAAGTCCAGCCAATGAGGAATTGAAAAACAATTTGGATTGGTTTGGATTTAAACAGCAATATTTTTCTGTGATGATGGTGGCCGATTCGGGATTCTCTAGCGATGCTAAAATTGCGTGGAAGGAAACAAAAGAAGCAAACCGAATCAAAGATTTGAATGCTGAAGTATACGTTGATTTCGAACGTCAGCCCTTGAAGGAATACGGATTTAGCTACTATTTTGGCCCAAATCAGTTTTATACAATGAAAGAGGCCCAAGTGGGTATGCCCAATGCGGGTCTAGAGAGTACCATTCCTTTGGGATGGGGGATTTTTGGATGGGTGAATCGATATGCGGTGATTCCTGTTTTTCATGAGTTGGACGGTGTGATTGGCAGTATGGGTATTATTATTTTGTTGCTTACTGTAATCATCAAGACAGCCTTGTTGCCTTTGGTTTATAAATCCTATATAAGCACGGCAAAAATGCGTATTCTTAAGCCAGAGATTGATGTTATTAAGGAAAAGCACGGTAGCGATATGCAGAAAATGCAGCAGGAAAATATGGCGTTGTACCGCAAAGCGGGTGTGAGTCCGATGAGTGGTTGCGTGCCTGTTTTGTTGCAGATGCCTATATTATTTGCGATGTTCCAGTTCTTTCCTAATGCGTTTGAGCTAAGACAGAAAGCATTTATGTGGGCTACCGATTTGAGTCAGTACGATGGACCAAATTTGGGCTTCACCATTCCTTTTTATGGCGATCACGTGAGTTTCTTTACCTTATTGATGACCCTTTCTACCTTGATTTATACCCATTTCAACAATCAGTTAACGGGTGTTACGGGTCAGATGAAGTATATTGGGTATTTCATGCCAGTCATTTTCTTGGGTGTTTTGAACGATTACGCTGCCGGTTTAACGTGGTATTATTTTTTGAGTAACATGATTACGTTTGGTCAGCAATGGGTGATTCGCAGAACGGTTGACGATACCAAATTGCATGCGCAAATCGCGGAGAATCGAAAGAAGCCAGCTACCAAATCTAAGTTTCAGCAACGGATGGAAGAGGCGATGAAGGCAAGTCAGCAACGTGCAAATACCACAAAGGGTAAAAAGCATTAACGCTTGTCTAAAAGTTTACCAATTACAAATAACACCGCAGGGCCTTAATTGTTGGGTTTGTATTGATTGCCTGCAGTGGAGTAAATCAGCCCCTTGAGCTCTAGGTCTAGAAGTGCCATTGAAATTTTACTCGCTGTCCACTGATGTTTTTCGAGCATTTTATTGGGGTGGTTAATTCCTTCCATCAACCATTGCATTACTTGTTTTTCTATGGGATTCAGCTGTTGAAAAAGGTTTAATTGTTGAGAGTTTTGGTTGTTTGATGTGGGGTTTTGGTTCTCCCAGTTCATTGATTCGCCAATATCGTTGGCATTTTGTACGATATGAGCCATATTTTTTTGGATTAGGAAATTGCAGCCAACGGAGGCAAGGTCTGAAGGTCTTCCGGGAACGGAAAATACATCTCTGTTATAACTATGAGCGATGCGTGCCGTAATCATGGAGCCTCCTTTGAGTCCGCTTTCGATCACCAGGATTGCGTCGCAAAGCCCAGCTACGATGCGATTTCTTCTGGGGAAATAATCGGGGTGCATTTTTGTATCTATGGGAAATTCTGAGATTAGGCCCCCGCGGCCGGCCAGCATTTGCTTTGCAAATGCCTGGTGGGCCGCGGGGTATATTTTTTCAAGGCCGTGTGCAAGCACCGCCCATGTGGCCTGCCCGGTTTCCAATGCGGTTCGGTGGGCTATTGCATCAATCCCATAGGCCATTCCACTAACAATGATAGGATTAAACGGACGCATATCTTCCACCATTTTTTTGGCTTCGTGGCTGCCATGGGGTGTGGGTTTGCGCGTCCCAATCACACCCAAAATTCTTGGCGCATCCCAGTCAATCCCACCTTTGAAATACAAGCACAGCGGTGCATCCGCCAGCTCTTTGAGGCGATATGGATAGTTTTTCTCAGAAATGCTTACCACGGAAATTCCATTCGCTATATGCTTTTTTGCATATTCTCTGGCCTCATCCAAATGGGATTTGGCGCTGTGAATGATGTTGTATTTTACTTTGTTGGATAGTCCAGGTATTTGGTGCAGCGCCGCAGGCGCTGCACCAAATACCGCAGTTGCACTGCCAAAATGCTCTATTAATATCCTTCCTAAAACCGGCCCTATGCCGCCACACAAACCCAATTCCATCGCCGCAATGGTCTCTTCATTATACCCCAAGGATTCCATACATCCCCAAAGTTAAATCACTCGTTCAATTTTAACACGGCCATGAAGGCGCTTTGGGGAATATCGACATTACCCACAGACTTCATGCGTTTTTTACCAGCTTTTTGTTTTTCTAACAGTTTTCGCTTACGGGAAATATCACCACCATAACATTTGGCTGTTACATCTTTCCGCATTGCAGACAAAGTTTCGCGAGAAATAATCTTCGCCCCAACCGCCGCCTGAATGGCAATTTCAAATTGCTGACGCGGAATCAAATCTCTAAGTTTTTTGCAAATTTTACGACCCAAATCCTGCGCATTGTCGCGGTGAATGATCGCACTCAAAGCATCAACCCCCTTGCCGTTTAACATGATATCCAGCTTTACCAACTTGCTCTCCTTGTATCCCAAGGGTGAGTAGTCAAAGCTGGCGTATCCCTTAGAAATCGACTTTAAACGATCGTAAAAATCAAATACGATTTCGGCCAAAGGCATTTCGAAATTCATTTCTACGCGATCGCTCGTGAGATAAATTTGGTTGGTTAACTGGCCTCGTTTATCCAAGCACAGGGTCATGATTGGACCCACAAATTCCGATTTCGTAATCACACTGGCCCGAATATATGGCTCCTCCACGTAATCAATTTTCTCAGGTGGTGGCAGATCGGTTGGGTTGTTTACTAGTACTTCCTCTCCTTTGGTGGTGTAAGCAACATAACTTACGTTGGGAACGGTTGTAATAACCGTCATATTGAATTCCCGTTCCAAACGCTCTTGAATGATTTCCAAGTGAAGCATCCCCAAGAATCCGCAACGAAATCCAAAGCCCAATGCGGCAGAACTCTCCGGCTCAAAAACGATACTCGCATCGTTCAATTGCAACTTGCCCATCGCCTCACGCAGTTCCTCGAAATCTTCTGTGTCTATTGGGTAAATTCCTGCAAAAACCATCGGCTTCACATTCTCAAAACCGTCAATTGCCACAGCTGCTGGGTGTACTTTGTCTGTAAGCGTGTCACCCACTTTTACTTCTTTGGCATCTTTGATGCCCGAAATGATATATCCTACATCGCCTGCACATACTTCGCTGCGCGGACTTAACTCCATTTTTAAAATGCCAATTTCATCGGCAAAATACTCGCTGCCTCCGTTCATAAAACGAACGTGCTGACCTTTCTTCAGTTTGCCATCCATGATCCGGTAATAGGCAATGATTCCACGAAAAGAGTTAAATACGGAATCAAAAATCAATGCCTTTAACGGAGCATGGATATCTCCTTTTGGCGCCGGTACTCGGGCAACAATGGCTTTTAAAATATCATGAACGCCCTGACCTGTTTTTCCGCTGGCCACAAGAATACTGTCGCGGTCGCATCCAATCAAATCAACAATTTCATCTTTTACCTCTTCGGGCATAGCCCCAGGTAAATCAATTTTATTCAGAACAGGGATGATTTCCAAATCGTGTTCCAAGGCCATGAATAAGTTGCTAATCGTCTGTGCTTCAATCCCTTGAGATGCATCTACGATCAATAGAGCGCCTTCGCAGGCCGCAATACTACGACTGACTTCATAACTAAAATCAACGTGACCAGGGGTGTCGATCAAGTTCAGAATGTATTTCTGACCATCCAATTCGTAATTCATTTGGATGGCATGACTCTTGATAGTAATACCCCGTTCCCGCTCAATATCCATATCGTCCAATACTTGAGCTTGCAAGTCGCGCTTGCTCACCGTGTTGGTGTACTCTAACAGTCGATCGGCGAGTGTGCTTTTGCCATGGTCGATGTGGGCGATGATACAGAAATTGCGAATGTTTTGCATGAAGCGGTTAAAAGAACCGCAAATATAACCCTAGAAACTCTTGGTTTGAATGTTTGATTTGTGGAATTTTGGGAAACACTTAAATAGCATTCAATTGCTCTACAATGGCAAAAACAGCCGGACATATTTCTATGTTGTGATGGGCCAAAGCCAGATGAGTGTGCATTTTGCGATGATTGGTATGCGGATATTCTCTACACGCTTTTGGACGGTCCTCATAGACTGAGCAGGCATTGTCTTCACCTAAAAATGGACATGGCGTTTGATTAATCGCATAAAGTCCGTCGGTATCAATTTCTAAATACTGCGTCACAAAATCGCCAGGTTTTAGTTTTAGGCGAGAGGACAGTCTTTCAATGTCTTTTTCGAACAGCATTGGCGCTGTGGTTTTGCAGCAATTTCCGCAATCCAGGCAATCGATTTGTTTGAAGGCTTTGTCGTGTAGTTTTTCGAATTGCTCATCCAAGTCGCGGGGTGGTCTTTGTTTGAGACGTTTGAGCGTAGCGCGCATCACTTTGCCCTGTTGAAATACCAATTTTCGCAACGCGATGGGCTTTGGTACTTGCATTGGCGGTACCAAGGGTTTGACGTGTTTGAAAGCGCTGCTCATGAATTATTGGTTGTATTTATTGAGGTGTTTGAGCATTACCTCCATATCTTTAGGATAGGGGGCTTCTAAAATTAAGGCAGTTCCATCGGGTGCTTGAATTCTCATTTGCTTGGCGTGTAAGGCAAAGCGCTGTATGAGCGGGGTATCGGTCCCGTGTAATTTTCTTTTTACCCATGATAGCATAGGGATATCACTGCCGTATAATGTATCTGCAGCAATGCAAGCGTTCTGACTCTGCAGGTGAACCCGAATTTGGTGTAATCGGCCCGTTTTTGGTTCGCACTCCATCAAAGTGAAATGTTTAAAAACTTGCAATGATTTGAATCTCGTTTGTGCGGGTTTTCCATTTTTTCTATCAATGCGAATTTTGCCAAGCTGTTCAGCGATAATGGGCAAATCGATCCATAAATCGTTGAAGTGCAACTGTCCGTTCACTATGGCATGGTAAATTTTATGCACTTTTCTGTGCTCAAACTGCATCGAAAAATGTCGATACGCTTCCGGGTTTTTCGCAATGAGCAACAATCCTGAAGTTTCTCTATCAATGCGGTGACATAGTATGGAATCGGGCCATTGATTTTTTGCCCATTCTTGAACCGACTGTGCAGTGAATTTGCCGCGTTCTGGCAATGAGGGCACAAAAGCCGGCTTGTTGATGGCTACCCAGTCATCGGCTTGATCAACAATTTGTATTTTCCCAATGAGCGGTCCGCGCTTTCTGGGGTCTACCAAGGGTTCATCTTCCTCAAATTCGTCGATGATCTCAATATCGTCTAAGTTGATCATTTCGAAATTATCCGTTTTTCAGACTCTGACGAATTCTGGTCAGTACATTTTTTGTTTGTTGAGGGAAGTCGCCATCCATCATCCAATTGTAATATCCAGGTTCATTCAAAAGGATTTCCTTCACTGTTTTCCCACGATGCTTGCCAAAGTTGAAAACGATTTCTTTTTTCTCGTTGAAAACCAAGCGACCTGCCAAATCGGCAAGGAGGTCTTGTCCGGTTAGGTTGTGCAATGCCTCAATATCTTCCGGAAGATCAGTATACTTTTCCATTTGAGCCTTGATGATCTGCCAAGTGGCAATGGTATCCGCTTCAGCGCTGTGGGCGTTCTCTAGGGTCCGTTCACAATAGAATTTATAGGCAGCGCTAAGGGTGCGTGGCTCTTTCATGTGGTAAATACGCTGCGCATCCACAAATTTGCACTGTTGAACATCGATTTCGATATGGGCGCGGAAAAACTCTTCTACAAGCATCGGGAAATCGAATTTGTTGGAATTAAATCCGCCAAAATCGCAGTCACGAATGAATTGATTTATTTCAGCCGACAAGTCCTTAAAACTGGGTTTGTTGGCTATGTCTTCATTTGTAATTCCATGCACTGCAGTGGCTCCGGCAGGAATAAGTATCCCCGGGTTGATTCGATAAGTGCGCAACTCCTCTCTAAAATCGGGGTATACTTTGAGTAGGCAAATCTCAACGATGCGGTCATGGGTGACATTTACGCCGGTGGTTTCCAGATCAAAAATTACCAAGGGTCTGCGGAGGGTTAACATATCTTTCAAAATTCGGTACCAAGCGGTGGCTTTCCAAATTTGCCGGTGGAAATACATGTTTAAATATCAACATCGGGTATCTTTGTACAATGCGGTTTGATATCATTTCGGCGGTGCCAGATTTGTTGGGTGGATTGTTGGGATATAGTATTCCTAAACGGGCGTGCGACAAGGGTTTGGCGGAGATCCATATGCATAATTTGCACGATTATGGGTTGGGAAAGTACAAGCAGATTGATGACACTCCTTTTGGGGGTGGGGCAGGGATGGTACTAATGCCGGAACCGCTGAGCACGGTGATTGAAAAGCTGAAATCAGAAAGAAAATATGACCAGGTGGTTTATCTAACCCCGGATGGTTTGCCTCTCAAACAGGGATTGTCGAATCAATTGAGTTTGGGTGAGAATGTCATGCTGATTTGCGGTCATTACAAGGGAATTGATCACAGAGTCCGGGATTTATATGTGACCATGGAAATTTCCTTGGGCGATTTTGTGTTAAGCGGTGGGGAAATTGCTGCCGCCGCAGTGGTGGATTCCGTGGTTCGTTTGCTTCCCGGTGTTTTGGGGGATGAAGAAAGTGCTTTGAGCGATTCATTCCAAGATGATTTACTTGCACCCCCTTTGTATACAAGGCCCGAAGTGTTTAACGGGCTGCGTGTGCCAGATGTTTTGACAACGGGAAATCACCCCAAAATAGCCCAATGGAAACACGAGCAAGCGTTAGAGAGAACGATGCGATTGCGACCCGATTTGTTGGGTGATGAAGAAATGTGAGAATTTAATCGTTTAAATGAATCAAGCCTTCAGGCAATTCCATAAAAATACAGGGTTCGGATTCATCAATTCTAGTAATCCAAGTTTCAACCAGCGGGATTAAAACTTCTCGGGATGGCTTTTCTTCTTGAGGACCGCTGTTTGGCTCAGGCGCTGTGTCCACAGCTATTTCAGTTCCTATCACCGTTAGCATTGGGCCTTGTGGAAGTTCGTCAACCTGTGATATGACCCCTTTGAATCCAGAGGTTTGGTCGAATATGCCAAAGCCTACGAGGCCGTTGACACTTGGAATGACCGCCATTTTTTTGCTTGAGGGTACACCAAACGACAATCCGATGAGTGCCTTGGCTTTTTCCTCGCTGTCAATTCCTTTGAGTTTGATCAGCTCTTGGGTTTTGTTTACGTCGGTAATGCAAAAGGGAACTCCTTTTCCGTCGATTACGACAAATAGGTAGTTCCCTTTTGAAATGATTTTGCTCGATGTTGCGAAGCATTCGATGGATAATCTTCCATCGTAACCATGTTTACCATGTATTTTCCCAACCAAGGTGAGCGGTGGTGGTAATACATTCATGGCGCTTGCAATTATTCAGCAGCAGGTGCTTCTTCAGCAGCAGGTGCTTCTTCAGCAGCAGGCGCTTCTTCGGCAGCAGGTGCTTCTTCAGCAGCAGGTGCTTCTTCAGCAGCAGGTGCTTCTTCGGCAGCAGGTGCTTCTTCAGCAGCAGGTGCTTCTTCGGCAGCAGGTGCTTCTTCGGCAGCAGGTGCTTCTTCGGCAGCAGGTGCTTCTTCAGCAGCAGGTGCTTCTTCGGCAGCAGTTGCTTCTTCAGCAGCAGGTGCTTCTTCAGCAGCAGGTGCTTCTTCAGCAACAACTTCTTCTTCAACTACTGGATTAGCAGCAGCTTCAGCTTCCGCCAATTTTGCAGCCAATCTGGCTTCTGTAGCAGCTCTACGCTTTGATTCTGCAACCAAACCTTCAGTTTTTACTTTTTGAGCAGCTCCAGATAAGGTTGATTTTTTCGCTTCAATGCGTCCAGCTTTTTCTTCCAACCAAGTGGCGAAGCGCTTGTCGGCTTCTTCTTGGGTGATAGCCCCTTTGTTTACACCTACCTGCAAGTGCTTCTTGTAAGATGCACCCTTGTAGCTCAAAATTGCAGCTGCAGTGTCGGTTGGTTGAGCGCCGTCTAACAGCCATTGGGCTGCGCGGTCTACGTTAAGTTCAATTGTAGCAGGATTGGTGATGGGGTTGTAACTACCGAGTTTCTCGATAAATCGTCCATCCCTCGGAGCACGTGAATCCGCTACCACAATGTGAAAGAAAGCGCGTTTCTTTCTGCCGTGTCTTTGCAATCTAATTTTGGTTGCCATGTCTTTATTGTGTATTTTTTTAATCCCGCTTTCTCCAAAACGGGGGTGCAAATATAATGAAAAGGTCTGTAAATACCAATGGGTTGGGATTTCTTTCTCGATAATTACATCTGCCCATCATTCACATCTTGGATGAACTTGATTACGCCCGTCATGAATACTTTTTGATCGTCCCACATCGACAAATGACTACCATTGGGACAATACAGAAAACGACCATTTTTCACCAATTTGCTTTGCTCTTCCATCGCCTTGGGATCCATTGTGTCGAACTTGGCGCCAATCATCAGGGTAGGGACAGCGATTTCGCTCAGACGGTCTTTGATGTCCCATTTTGCGAGGCGTCCGCTAATGCCAAACTCACTGGGTCCCTGCATCATCGTATAGATTTCGCTATTTACGTGCTTAAAAGCGCGGTTCATGCCATCGGGCCAGGTGTTAAGTCTACAAATGTGCTCATGATAGAAGTTGGGCACAAGGAGTTCCATGTACCTTGGATTGCTGTAATCTTTTTTGGCTTCCAAGTCTTTGATTTCCGCCAGGACTTCGGGTTTCATCTGTTTGGCAAGGACTTCATCGGCGTATTTTCCATAATCGGGTGCGCTAGCCATCATGTTAGAAACGAGCAACCCTTTGAGGTTTTTTTGATACTTTAACGCATATTCCATGGCAAGGATTCCGCCCCAAGAATTGCCCAAAATATAGAAATTGCTGGCGTCTGCGCCAATGGCTTTTCTTACCTGCTCAACTTCGTCAACAAAGCGGTCGTTTGTCCATAGGCTACTGTCCTTGGGTTGATCGCTGTAATAAGAGCCCAACTGATCATATTCGTAAAATTCAAAACTTTCCCGCAGAAAAAACGTTTCAAAACACTCCATGTATTCGTGCGTCATTGCTGGGCCGCCATGCAGAAGTAAGATTTTGATTTTACTGTTATTGCCAAATCGTTTGGTCCATACATTGAATTCTCCAACTGGTGTTTTGATAGGGATCATTCGAACACCCGCAGATTCAATGGAATCGCCGTAATTGTAGTAGTCTGATACCAGGTTTTCAGAAGTGGGCTTATTCTGACTGCATGATGATAAAATGAAAATGGCAAGGCAATAGTAGAGGTGTTTCATATCGATTGTTTTATAAAATCCGCATTTTAGCAAACTTTAATACCAATGTTTTTTGTCCCATTTGATCAAATTGTACGATGGCTTTTGCATTGGCGTCATCGCCTTCGATGCTTATAACTTGTCCCAATCCAAATCGCTGGTGCTGAACCTTGTCGCCAACTTTTAGTCCGCCAATATCTCCTTCCACAAAATTGGGGTCGATGGGTGGGACGGGAGGCGAAGTAGGTTTGCTCGCATTGAACAATTTGGCCGTTTTGGTGGGTTTGTCTTCTACTTTTTTGCTTACATATTGACTGCCTATGTAACTACTTGCTGAATTTCCCGAACCAATATTGCTTCCAAAGGGTGAGGCGGATTGGATGGAAGCCGTACTCATGTCTAAATACTGAGGGTCGATTTCTTGAATAAAACGACTTGGTTCGCAGGGGATTAAACTGCCATATTTGAATCTAGATGTTGCGAAAGTCATGTAGCACTTGATTTCCGCGCGCGTGATGGCGACATAAAACAACCGGCGCTCTTCCTCCAAATCGGCGCGAGAATGCAATGCCAACTGACTTGGGAATAGGTTTTCCTCGATGCCTACAATGAAAACCACTGGGTATTCCAATCCTTTGCTGGCGTGGATGGTCATCAAGGAAACGCAGTCTCTGTCTGGGTCTTTATCCTTCTGGTCATCTGTATATAGCGCCACATCTTCTAAGAAAATGGCTAAGTTCTTTTCCTTTTCGCTTTCGTCGTCTTCTACAAATTCCTGAATACCGTTTAAGAGTTCTGTGATGTTTTCATATCGTGAAACGCCCTCCACAGACCTATCGTCGTACAGGAATTTCAATAGCCCCGTTTGCTTAGCCACGTGCATCGCCAAGTCATAGGCGTTGTGAGTCTCCAGCATCGTTTGGAAGCTTTTGATCATCGTGGCGAAATTGTCGACCTTTCCAGCGCTTGCCCCCAGTTCGGGTAGGCTGCTTGCTGATTTTACGACATCCCACAAAGGGACTCCCAATTCTGATGATTTAACAATGATTCGATTTACGGTGGTATCACCGATGCCTCGGCCGGGGTAGTTAATGACGCGCTTTAGGGCCTCTTCGTCGGATGGGTTGATCACCAATCGCAGGTAGCTGATGAGGTCTTTGACTTCCTTGCGTTGATAAAAGCTCATGCCACCATAGATGCGATAATCGATGCCTTGTCGGCGTAAACCTTCTTCAAAGGCACGACTTTGACTGTTCGTGCGATAAAGTATAGCGAATGCTTTGTTGGGCAGGTGCAATTGATTCTTATCGTCGAATATGGCATCGGCAACTCGGCGGGCTTCTTCCCCTTCGGTGGCGTTTCTTATTACTTTGATTTTCTCGCCAATGTCGTTTGCGGTCCAAACGTTTTTTTCGAGTTGCTTTTGGTTGTTTTTGATGACGGAACTGGCAGCATTGACAATATTTTGGGTAGATCGATAATTCTGCTCCAGCTTATAAGTTTTGACATCGGGGTAATCTCTTTCGTAATTCAGGATATTCTGGATATTGGCCCCGCGGAAAGCGTAAATACTCTGAGCATCGTCACCCACTACACAAATATTTTGATGCACTGCAGCCAGTTTCCTTGTTATCATATACTGCACGTGGTTGGTGTCTTGGTACTCGTCTACCATGATGTATTTGAACTTGTGCTGCCATTTGTTACATACGTCTAAATGATTGTTGAGGAGTTTATAGGTGTTGAGCAGGATGTCGTCAAAGTCCATCGCTCCGGCCTTGAAACAGCGGTTGGTATATTCAAGAAAAATTTCCGAAAACTTGGCTCTGTTTGCAGCTTTGTCTTGGTTCATTAAGTCTTCTTTCTCGAAATAGTTTTTGGCTTCGATTAAGTTGTTTTTCGCCATGCTGATTCTGCTCAGGACCATCGAAGGTTTGTACATTTTATCGTCCAAGTTCATTTCTTTGGTGATGCCTTTGAGCAGGTTTTTACTGTCTTCGCTATCGTAAATGGTAAAGTTGGATGGGTAGCCCATTCGATCTGATTCCTGCCTGAGAATTCTAGCAAAAACAGAGTGAAACGTTCCCATCCAAAGGTTTCGTGCTTGGGGCCCTGCCACTTTCTCGATACGATGTCGCATCTCCTTTGCGGCTTTATTGGTGAACGTCAACGCCAAAATGCTAAATGGTTCAGCGCCTTTATGCAGCAAAAATGCCATTCTGAAAGTAAGGACGCGTGTTTTACCTGATCCAGCGCCTGCCATAATCATGACAGGCCCATCCGTTTGCATAGCCGCTTCCTTCTGTGCTGGGTTGAGTTTGTCCAAATACGGTGGAAGTTCTTGTGGGTTGTGTTGGTCTGGCCAATGCATGAAACACAAAAATACCACAGAAAAGTGATGGGATTTTCACAACTTGTAAACCTCTGTTTGTGTATCTTGCAACTATTATTATGGTATTTTTGATTTTACTCAATTCCGATCTGCTCTTACTGGTCTTGTTATTTATGGTGATGGTAACGGCGGTAGTAAGTTTGTTGTGGTTTTTGCGCGAACGCAAGTTGTTACGGAGTTTGCAGGCTTTGATTGCAGAGGAGAAAATGGAGAATTTGGAGAGCAAGCACAGCAATCCAAAGGATATGAAAGAGGCGTTGCGGTCATTGTTTGAAACGCGGAAAGATGAACTGTTGCAGTTGCAGCGCTTAGAGAATTATAGAAGGGATTATATCGGCAATGTGGCGCATGAATTAAAAACGCCCATTTTTTCTATTCAAGGTTACATCGATTCTGTTTTGGATGACCCCGAGATGGATGAAGAGACGCGCGATAAGTTTCTCAAACGAGCCAATAAAAATGCCAGTCGATTGGGTCAGATTGTGAGTGACTTGGATACAATTACCAAATATGAAAGCGGATTCTTAGTATTGAATATTCAGGCGTTTGACATATTGGCTTTGGTAAATGAGGTTGGAGAATCATTGGAATTGCAAGCACAAGAGAAGCATATATCTATTCAGGTTCATGCGCAGGGTGAAGGGAAAATGGTGATGGGCGATAGAGAGCGATTGGCTCAGGTACTTACCAATTTAGGTTTTAACAGCATTCGATATGGGGTGGAGGGCGGAAATACGCGATTCAGATTGTCGAACATCGGTGAACGGATGATGATCGAGATTGCCGACAACGGGATAGGGATTCCAACGGAATATCAAAATAGGGTATTTGAGCGATTTTTTAGGGTGGAAAAGCATCGAAACCGGGCAACTGGGGGGAGTGGTTTGGGTTTGAGTATCTGTAAGCACATCGTGGAAGCGCATGGCGAAACCATTGATTTGATTAGCACCGAGGGTGCCGGGTCTGTCTTTACTTTCTCGCTAAAAACGGCGGATTGATTTCTTGATTATAACACGGCCCAAACACAGGCATAATCGTCCCATCGCAAGTAAGACAATTGAATTTTTTGTTCAAAGCCGGGCAGTTGGATTGTGGCGTGGATGATTCCTTTATTATCCAACGGGTCTATGTTTATTGTGTGATTGTTGATTTCGCTCACTGAATTAAACGTGCTTTCGGCTGAATTTGCAATGGAAGTCTCGGGGTGCATCGCGATGGGTTCTATTTGCAGATGAATTCTAAAATCGGTGCCTTTTTGTCCGATCGCTTTGTATAAGGCTTCTTTGGCGCACCAGATGAGGACTAAAACTTCTAATGCGGGGTTTTCGCCGAGCCAGTTCAGCTCATAATCGTTGCAAAATCTCCTGTAAATGCGATGCAATTGCGGTCGGATCTGCTCGATATCAACCCCAACGGATTGGCTTTGGTGATGGATTAAAACGGTGTAATCGCCGGCGTGACTGTGGTTGATGTGCGCGGTGGCTGGCGAAAGCAGGGGTTTGCCGTGCTCTGAAAATTGGAGGGCATGATTTGGGAATTGGGTGGCAATGAGATTTCGGGCCGACAGTTTATGTTTTGAGCCTTCTTCGTAGGTCTGGATGTCAAATGCATCACCCCAAATTTGGTTGTACATTTGTGCCAATTGGTCGCGGGATTCGGTGATTTGCCAGCGTGAAAGCTGAGCGCCGGAATCGCAGGTCCAGGATAAATCTATTGGCATGGGCGCAAAGATAACGGTAAAAGGATATACGCAATTGGAAGGACATAAACAAGGGGTTTATGCGCTTTTGCATCTGCGTGGGAGTTCGGTTATTGTGAGTGCAGGCGGCGATGGTGCGGTGGTGAAATGGGATTTGGATGCTGCAAATTTGCCGGGATCGATTGTGGGGGATTCGGGATTCTTGGATGATAGCAGGCCGGTGCAAATGAATCCAGAGCCAAGTGTGGCAGGGGTGTTGTTCGCGCAATTGCCGGAGCCGGTTTTTTGTTTGATGGAGGGGTTGGAGGGTGTGATTTGGGCCGGAACGCAAGGCGGTTTGGTTTTTAAGTTGGTATCGGGTGAAGCGCCTCGGATGATTAAGTTGGGCACGAGTTCAGTGTTTTTTCTATCGCGATGGATGGACGGCCGAATTGCGGTGGGTTTGGGTAGTGGCGAACTGGTTTTTTTGGACGATGAATTGCAGTTGCTAGATCGAAAATCGTTGGGGAAGAAAAGTCTGCGTTGTTGTTTGGGTGAGAGGGGTTTGATTGGCGGTAGCGATGGTTTGATTTGGCGTTTGGATGCGCAGGGTAATATTTTGGGTGGTTGGAAGTCGAACAGTCCTTCGGTGTTTTGTTTGACGGAGGATTCCCAAGGTGATATTGTGAGTGGGGGTAGGGATGCGTTGTTGATGTGGATGGGGGAGGATGGTGAACTGAAGCAGGAGGTAAAGGCGCATTTGTTCACGATTCATGCATTGGCGGGATCGGAGCTGGGGTGGTTGGCCAGTGGGAGTATGGATAAAACGGTTAAGGTTTGGGATAGAAATAGTGGGGCGTTGTTGAAGGTGATTGATCGGGAGAAATATCCCAGCAGAGGGCATTCACATTCTGTGAATGCCCTCTGCTGGGTGGGGCGCTTGCTGGCAAGCGCCGGGGACGACAAAATCATCCGCGTTTGGGAAGTTTCTGTTTGATCCATAATTTGGACTCCGATAGAAATTGTGGAACATCTGCATGATACAAGGTCTCTATCAAGATGACAAATGTCCTATTTTCGCAATCGGGTAAGGGGTAATTTTACATGGAATTATCAAGGAAGATCATGAAAAAACTCAAGTGGATTTTTGTACTGCAACTCGCAGCCCTCAGTTTGTCGTCTCAAGCGCAAGTGAATCAATCCACTACACCCGATGAAGAGGAAGAAATCGCATCGCCCAAAGACAGTACAAGAAGAAAAATCGTAAAGCTTCCGCCACTACCTACCATTCCTAAAAAGGTTCTTTCGGCCCAGGATTCTATCGCCCAAATGAATCACCATAGCTCACGATATATCTTTGCGCCATCGGCTTATCCAATAAATAAAGGTTCGTTATACTACCAAAACTACGACCTCCTTTTGAATGATATTCAGGTGGGTATCACTGATAATTTCGGGATGGGAATTGGTTACGCTTTTCCGCTTTTTATGTACGTGACCCCTAAATATTCTATGCCTTTGCGGAAAAATCATACTCTGGCCGTTGGCGACATTGCGGCGTTTAGCGTGTTTACTAAGGCGAGCAATACGATGTGGCTGAATACCCTGTACGGAATGTATACGCTGGGAAGTACCAAAAATAATATTAGCCTAGGTTTGGGAGTTCTGCAATCGAGCGATTTGGATGGTAATCACGCGGTGACAAACTTGTCGGGCATGTATAGCATCACTCCGAATTTTTATTTTGTGGGTGAGGCGTGGTTTAATAACCGGGTGCGACATTTTACGGCGTCCTACAGTGATTATATTTACGATGCCACGAAAATGGACTACGTGGCAAAAAATATTGCGGTTGATGCGAATCTGCATCGAAGTACCCTGTTCACGTCGTTGCAATTCAGAATTATCGGGCACAATCAACGAACAACGGCTTGGTCGTTTGGTGTGAGTAGCTACTGGGAGCATGGCGATCAATACGCCTATAATGCCACCGTTCCTGTGAGGGACAAAATTCCGGGGCAGGTTGTTTATGAAAATCAGTCCTTAGTGATGGGTCCAACGAACAAGTTCTATTTCATTCCGTCGTTTACTTATGTGAAAAAGATTGGCGACATGAATGATGTTTCTCGGTAATCTTGTTTGATTCGATGCATTGGCTTGGCGGCTTCTGTGTAACGACTTAATTATTTATATTTGCCTTTCTATTATGATATTATCAGATCAACGCATCCTGGACGAAATGGAATTGGGGACAATCAAGATTGAGCCTTATGATCGTAACTGCTTGGGCAGTAATAGTTATGATGTCCATTTGGGTAAGCATTTGGCCCTTTACGTGGATGCCGAGCTCGATGCAAAAAAACACAATACCATCGCTCACTTTGATATTCCTGAAGAAGGCTATTTGTTGATGCCAGACCAGTTTTATTTGGGAGTGACGTTAGAATATACTGAAACCCATGCCCATGTTCCCTTTTTGGAAGGCAAGAGCAGTACAGGTCGTTTGGGGATTGATATCCACGCCACGGCGGGCAAAGGCGATGTGGGTTTTTGTGGCCACTGGACCTTGGAAATCTCTGTTAAAAAGCCAGTTCGGGTTTATGCAGGTATGCCGATCGGCCAATTGATTTATTTCCCAGTTCTCGGCGAAATTTTGGTTCCTTACAATAGTAAGAAAAATGCAAAGTACGCAGGTCAGCCCAATCGTCCCGTGGAAAGCATGATGTGGAAGAACCAATTCTGATGCCCTATCTTTGCGGTACGGATGAGTAACCCAGAGATTTTCGAAAAAGTCATTTCCCATTGCAAAGAATACGGATTCGTATTTCCTTCCAGTGATATTTACGGTGGATTAACCGCTGTGTACGATTACGGCCAAAACGGCGTTGAATTGCGCAACAATTTGCGTCAGTACTGGTGGAAATCCATGACCCAGCTCAATCAGAACATCGTTGGGATTGATGCGGCCATCTTTATGCATCCCAAGGTGTGGAAGGCCAGCGGACACGTGGATGGCTTTAGTGATCCGATGATCGATAACAAAGACAGTAAGAAGCGTTATCGCGCCGATGTGCTGCTGGAGGATCATCAGGAGAAAATCCGACAGAAAATCGATAAGGAAGTAGACAAAGCGGCCAAGCGTTTTGGTGAGACTTTTGACGCAGCGATGTATCGCACAACCAACCCCAGGGTAATGGAATACCAGGCCCAGATTGATCGCATCGATGCGGTGATGAAGGAAGGTTTGGAGTCGGGCAACCTCGCGATGATCAAGGAATTGATTGAATCGGAAGGGATTGTTTGCCCGATGAGTGGCTCTCGCAATTGGACCGATGTGCGTCAGTTCAACTTGATGTATAGCACCCAAATGAGCGCAACAGATGCCGGCGAAGACAGTTTGTATTTGCGTCCTGAAACCGCCCAAGGGATTTTCGTCAACTTTTTGAACGTGCAGAAAACCGGTCGCATGAAATTGCCTTTTGGTATCGCCCAAACGGGAAAAGCGTTTCGGAACGAGATTGTGGCGCGACAGTTCATCATGCGGATGAAGGAGTTTGAGCAAATGGAGATGCAGTTTTTCTGCAAGCCAGGTACCGAGTTGGAATTTTACGAGTTTTGGAAGGCGCAGCGCTTGAAGTGGCATAAGGCTTTGGGAACTGCGGATGCAAAATATAGATACCACGACCACGTAAAGTTGGCTCACTATGCCAATGCTGCGGTGGATATTGAATACGATTTTCCGTTTGGATTTAAAGAGGTGGAGGGGATTCACTCGCGCACCGATTTCGATTTGAGTAAGCACGAGGAGTTTAGCGGCAAGAAGTTGCGATACTTTGATCCCGAATCGAACGAAAGTTTTGTGCCCTACGTGGTGGAAACGTCGATTGGTTTGGATCGTTTGTTTTTATTAACGATGTGCGAGGCGTTTGCCGAGGAGGATGTGGATGGCGACATCCGTACGGTATTGAAGTTGCACCCTGCCATCGCCCCAGTAAAAGCGGCCATTTTGCCATTGGTGAAGAAGGATGGTTTGCCGGAGTTGGCGGAGCAGATTTACAATGAGTTGCGCTTGGATTACAACGTGTATATTGAGGACAAGGACAGCATCGGAAAGCGTTATCGCCGGATGGATGCCATTGGAACGCCTTTTTGTATTACGGTGGATCATGACAGTTTGGCCAATCAGGATGTAACGGTGAGATACCGCGATACGATGGAGCAAAAGCGTGTAAAAATTGCCGATTTGGGTAGTTTGATGCATGCGGAAGTGAGTATGAATACCCTTTTGAAACAATTGTTATAATTACATAGTAGTTTTAAAATTAAACCATGAATACTGTAGATAATTTCTCATTTGCTGGCGAAAAAGTTTTGGTTCGCGTTGATTTCAACGTGCCTTTGGACGCTGAATATAATATTACCGACGATTCTCGTATGAGGGCGGCATTGCCAACCATCAAGAAAATCTTGGGCGATGGTGGATCTGTGATTTTGATGAGCCATTTGGGTCGTCCAAAAGAGGGTCCAACTGAGAAGTATTCGTTGAAGCATTTGGTGGCTCATTTATCTGAGTTGGTAGGCACCGTTGTTCGCTTTGCTTCGGATTGTATTGGCGAGGAAGCCGCGCATTTATCGAGCAGTTTGCAAGCTGGAGAGGTGATGTTGTTGGAGAATTTGCGTTTTTATAAGGAGGAGGAGAAGGGCGATCGCGATTTTGCGGCGAAGTTGGCATCGATGGGTACGTTTTATGTGAACGATGCATTTGGTACGGCGCACAGGGCTCATGCGAGCACGGCGATTATCGCTGATTTTTTTGCTGGACGTAAGGCGTTTGGTTTGTTGATGGCCAAGGAGGTTGCGAATGCGGATCAGGTGATGAAGGCGCCACAGCGTCCGTTTACTGCCATTGTGGGTGGTGCGAAGGTGAGTGATAAGATTTTGATTGTCGAGAATTTGTTGAGTACGGCCGACCACATCATCATTGGTGGCGGGATGGCATATACGTTTTTCAAGGCTCAGGGCGGAGAAATTGGCAACAGTTTGTGCGAGATGGAGCGTTTGGAGACTTGCTTAGATATTATGAAAAAGGCGGAGGCCAAGGGTGTGAAGATTCATTTGCCGGTGGATTCTACCATTGCCGATAAGTTTGCGGCAGATGCCAATACCCAGAATTGCGCGAGCGATCAGATTCCAAGCGGATGGATGGGGTTAGATATCGGGGAGAAGGCTTGTGAGGCGTTCCGCGAGGTGTTGTTGAATAGCAAAACGATTTTGTGGAACGGTCCGATGGGCGTTTTTGAGATGCCTGCGTTTGAGCGTGGTACCAAAACGGTGGCTCAGTCGGTGGCGGATGCAACGGTTGGCGGTGCTTTCAGTTTGATTGGCGGCGGCGACAGTGCGGCGGCGGTGTATCAGTTCGGGTTCGACGATAAAGTGAGCTATGTGAGTACCGGTGGCGGCGCGTTGTTGGAGTATTTCGAGGGCAAGGTATTGCCGGGTATCGCTGCGATTGAGGGTTGATTTGTTTTTGAGCGGGCCGAGGTTCCAATTGATGAGATAATATTGTGATTTTCTGAACCAATGGATTTCAGGGATTTATTTGGATTCTCCCTATTTGATGTCGCGTTTTTCGGTTTCCGATAGATCGGTGCATTTTTGAAAGAATTTCACGGCAATGTCTTTGATGGGTGAAGGGCTTTTGGCGAATTTGATAGCTAGGGGTTTGTCGACCGACATATTTTTTTTCATATTCAAGAAGGCCGGGGTTCCATATTCAAAGGAGTATCTCAGGAATCGGATTTCCAGGTTTTGGGGTTGGCTGGTTGCGGCTGCGTTCAAATGGGTCTCGGCTTGGTTTGCCAGGGAGAGTTTTGTTGTTGGGAAGATGGAGGCCCGAGCCCGCAGGGCGAGGGCTGTGGCATAATAGGCGTTGGCTACAGCGTCCGTTTGGCTATGGGATTTACATGCAGTTTCAAAAGTGTTTACGTGATTATTATTGCTAAGCGCGGTCCTGTATGCAGTCCGAATCTGTACCCATTGGCTTGGACTAGGCGACATGCACAGATTTGTGAATGCCAATGCAAGAAACAAAAGGGTGCGCATCCAATTTCTCATGATTAATGATTTAACAATTACGACGGAAATCTGTTTTGGAAAAAATCAGACTACAACCACTTGCGGCGGCGGAAGAAATACAAGGTGCCTAGAGACGACATGGCCATCAGACCAACAGAAAAGGCGAAGCCATATTCCCACTTGAACGCATCGATGAACTCGAAGTTCATGCCATAAATACTGGCGATTAATGTAGGTGGCATGAAAATTACCGAGGCAACCGTAAAGATCTTGATGATTTTGTTCTGTTCGATGTTGATCAAACCGAGGAAGGTGTTTTGCAGATACTCCAAACGCTCGAAGTTGAAATTCGTATGATCGATCAATGAATTAATATCCTTGATTACAATACGCAATCGCTCATAATCTTCCCCTTCAAATTCACGACTCTTTAGAATGGCGCTCAATACCCGCTGCTTATCCACTGCATTCTGTCGCAATTCCATCGTTAATTCCTGCATTCGGTTGATTTCCAAGATGATGGTTTCGTTGGGATTGCTAGAAAAAGATAATTCTTTAGACAATCCCGCAACTTGTTTGGCGAGTCCTTCCAATAAGTCTGCATCATTATCAACCCCCATTTCCAACAATGTGGCCAAAATTTGCTTCCCGGTATGAAACAATCGGCCGGTGGCTTTGATCTTCTTAACACAATCCGAGAATGCACTCAAATCGGCATCGCGGTAGGTAAAGAGGATATCGTCCTGAAGGATAAATGAAACGGCATTGGAATGAAATAAACCCGATTGCTGGTCGAAGTGTAAAAAGTTACTGTTGGCAATGATTTCATCATCGGTTTCGAAATACCGAGATGAACTTTCAATCTCTAATTGTTGCTGTCGCGACTGGAATTTGAATTCGAAATTTGCTTCTACATCGGCGATTTCAGCCGCGGAAGGATCCTGTAGGTCGATCCATATCAATCCATCCAATGTCTCTAATTGAGACAGCGTTTGCACTCTCTGCACACGGGTCTGACGCTGATAGTATACGCGCATCATGGTTCTGGATTATACTTCGGGGTTCGCCTTCCATTTGGAAAAGTGCTGCAAATATAAGTTTATTTTTTCTCTATGAGCCAAAAATCGGCGTCTGCTGCGATTTTGGTATTGCCCCAAATGTATTCGGGGATTTGAATTGAGATCCTTTTGATTTCACCGCGGGTGGCCGGTTTACTCTGGTTCGTGTTGAACTGAACGTCAGCCAATTGCTTTAATTGGCTTTCAATTTGGATAGTATGCGAAGATCGATCGCTACCAAAGTGCAAATAGCCAAGTTGATTTTTTTGTGATAAACCTAGGCTATCTAGGCTGTTGTTTGACTTAAGTATCCAAATATTAGAATGTCTCAACTGCGATGCGAGGTGGTCGTAAAGGAATTGGGGCTGACATTGTTTGAATTGATATTGTTTAAACCGATTATGGTCGGCGTAATACAAGACTTGAAATGCAGAATGATAGGGTTCTAAAACGATGGGTGTTTTGCTCCAATTCGCACCCAGGCTGACTTTTGCAGTTTGTAAGGCTTCTTTGGCGCTGGCTTGGTTGGGAGGTGTGAAACTTCGTCCAAGCATCATCAGGGAAATAATCGTTATCGTTTTAATGGCTGAAATGTGTTTGCCAAGGGACAGGGGCAGGGATAAGAGGCTCACAGATAAGCTCAAACAAAGAAATGGCAATGTGATTCCCGCGTATCGCTCTGTGAACATTGGGATGCTGAAAGGGTGGTCTAAACTCAGAAGCCATTGGCCAAAGAAGGGGAGTGCAAAGATCCAAAAAACGAGAATTTGATAGCGGATGGATGGATTTGCTTTGTTCTTGAATAAGTAGAAGGGCAGATAGATCAATAATGAAATGGCTGAGATTGTGGCGAGGGGCGTGTTTAAATATTTCCACAGTGTTAAATAGGGCGCGTTCCAGGGCGCTGGGTTTACCCAGGTGCCCTGGGACGCGCTATACACAAATCGATACCACAAATTGGGGATATACCATCCAAATGCAATTCCAGAACCCATGACCGCCCATCCTATGCTTTTGATTGCCGGTGGGTTCTCTTTAGAAGCTTGAAACCCCCAAGTAAATAGCCAAAAACTGCCGTGGGCGAGTAAAATCCAGATACCAAAGAAGTGCGACAAACACAGAAGTCCGCCAATCAGTCCGTAAAGTAAAAAATACTTGATTTTCCCGGACTGAATCGCAGTAGTAAATAAAATCGTGCTTAATACACCCAAAAACAAAGTGAGATTGTAGGTTCTTGCCTCGTGTGCCAAAAAAGTAGAATAATTGCTTGCCAAAAACAGGATCGCGGCGATCATTCCAATGCTAGAATTTGCTACTAGATCACCCGTGCGCCACTCTTTTGTTGGGTACGGTTCGAAATTGGATTTATCAATGTTAGGAACGCCGGAATTCCCTAGATTGGTTTTGTGAGTTGCAAAACCCTCAGAAATCTGTGTCCCCAATAAAAAAATCAATGCCGTGGTTAGGCTACTGAAAATCAACGAGAGAAATCGAACAGCGAAAGCACTGTCGCCAAACCAAAGCATCCAATAGTGCAAAATCCATTCGTGTAAAGGCGGGTTGTTTCCGGTTGAAAGGTGGAAATAGATGAGGCGGGGCGACATCTGAGCATGGTAAATGCTGAAACATTCGTCAGACGTTAAACTCAAGGTGTCGATGCCAATGAGATGAATACCCATCGACAAGAAAAAAAATAAAATTGCCAAGGAAATCGGATGCTGAAGTATCGAAACGGCTTTCGTTCGGTTCAACATCATGGCTAAAAATTAAATTTTGCCAAAAATTCTTTTGATTTTCAATTCGATCACCCCAAACAAGGCCTCTCGGAAAATCTTGGTGCTCATTTTTGAAGTCCCCGCGGTGCGATCTGTGAAAATAATCGGATGCTCTTGAATCATAAATCCTCTGCAATTGCTGCGGAATTTCATTTCGATTTGAAAAGCATAGCCCCGGAATTTTATATCGTCGATGCCAATGGTCTCCAATACTTTTCGCTTATAACACACAAATCCTGCTGTAGTGTCGGCGATATTTAATCCAGTAATTAATTTAACATATTTGCTCGCGTAATAACTCATCAAAACGCGGCCCATGGGCCAATTGACAACGTTTACAACGCCGCCAAAATATCGTGAACCTACGCACACATCGGCACCTGCTTCGCACTTTGCAATCAAATTTGGGAGTTGATCCACCGGATGTGAAAAATCGCAATCCATCTCACATATATATTCGTATCCTTTGTCTAAAGCCCAGTGAAATCCTGCGATGTAGGCCGTGCCCAATCCGTTTTTGACTTGGCGCTTGAGGATGTTTAATTTTGATCGTTCGCCATTGTATTGCGCCATCATCGAATCCACTTGAGAAGCAGTCCCGTCAGGCGAATTATCGTCAACCACAAGTAGGTCAATATCCTTCTCTAGCGCCATCACCGTATGGACCATTCTCTCGATATTTTCGATTTCGTTGTAGGTGGGGATGATAACTAGATACTTCGACATGCAATTGGATGAGCGAAAATAAGTTATTTTGCAGGGAAATGAAAAAAATGGGTGAATCAGTTGTCGGTAGAAAGGCGTTATTTTTAGATCGGGATGGTGTAATCAATCATGATCCAGGCGATTATACCAAGAGTTTGGCGGAATTTACGGTGTTGCCCAGTGTGATAGAAACGCTAAAAGTTTGGCACGATGCGGGGTATTTGCTCATTGTGGTGACCAACCAAGCCGGGATCGACAAGGGTTTGTACACGGAAGAGACGGTTCATGGGATTCATCAATATGTGCAAGGGCTTTGCGTTCAAGCCGGATTTAGCATCGCTCAATTTTATTTCTGTCCCCATCACCCCGATTTTTCTGGTCGGTGTTTATGCCGAAAGCCAGGCAGTTTGATGGTTGAAAAAGGACTCCATAAGTTTGATTTGGATCCATCGCAATGTCTAATTATCGGCGATAGGCAGCGCGATTTGGATGCTGCGGCAGCCGCAGGGGTTGGCGGGGTACTGATCGAAACAAACGATAAAATTCCTTTGCCAGAGGAAGTTTTTGCCTCTTGATGTTGGCTTTTTCACGTCGAGATGTGACGAGATTTGATGTATTTTTGTTGAAACAAATATTTATTTTAATATGAAATTTACATACCACCCAGCAAACGAAAGAGGTGTCAATAAAATGGCTTGGTTGGACTCCAAGTTTAGCTTCAGTTTTGCCCATTGGTACGATCCACAGAAGATTCATTTTGGGGCTTTACGGGTTTTGAACGATGATATTATTGCTCCGAGTATGGGGTTTGGAATGCATCCGCACGACAATATGGAAATTGTGACCATCATGCTGTCTGGGGAATTGCAGCACAAGGATTCGATGGGACATACGGAGGTGATAAAAGCGGGGGAGGTGCAGCACATGACCGCCGGAACGGGAATCACACACAGCGAGGTAAATAGCAGTAAAACGGAAGAGAGTAAGCTGTTGCAGCTATGGGTTTTCCCTCGTGCGCAAAACCTAATACCGAGTTATGATCAGCGATTTTTTGATGTAGCAGGAAGAGATGGGAAATGGCAGTATTTGGTGACACCGAATGGTGGAGATTCTATAAAAGCGCAGCAAGAAACCTATTTTGTTCGACAGTTGATGCCGAGTATGTCGGAGGCTGAATATGACTTACACGGAGAATACCAAGGTGCGTATATTTTTGTGATTGAAGGGTCGGTTGAGGTAAACGGCCACAAATTAGAACGTCGCGATGCGATTGGCCTTTGGGAGGTGGACCAATTGAAATTTACGACATCAGATGGTGCCGATGTTCTAGTGATCGAAATACCGATGCGATAAGAGCTACTTCGCCAATTCAGCCAATTTGGCTTCCACTTCTTCTTCGGCACCCGGAGTGTATCCTTGGTGGGTGAAAACCAACTTGCCATTTTTATCGTAAATGAATGTCATTGGAGGGTTGTTCACGTTCATCGCACGAGCCAAATCCATATTTTCATCCAAAATGATTTGATACTGCCAATTCTCGGCCAATACTTTTGGTTTTACTTTACGGCTGTTTCTTGCATCGTCGATGCTCACCGCAACCAATTTTACGTTGTATTTTGATTGCCAATCGGCATAGTGTTCATCGATCGCTTGAAGCTCCTTAATACATGGACCACACCATGTTGCCCAAAAAGAAACGATGGTAATTTTTCCTTTTTCTACGGTTGAATTAAAGTTGATGGGGGCGCCATCGATATTTTTGACATTCACAGACGGTGCTTCTTGGGTGGCGTCTTGGCCAAATAGGCTAGGGGCAATGGCCAACGCGGCAATTAAAAATGTGGTAATTTGTTTTTTCATTTCAGCAAAAGTATTTCAAATATGGTGCCAAAGCGGATTTGATTTTTGTAAAATTCGTAACAGATTTATCCCTTTGGTACTTGAATGTTAACTTCGCAACATGGAAAAGCCCAGTTTGCCGTCCGGAACCAGAGATTTTTCACCCAAAGTGATGCTATTTAGAAAATACATCACTTCGGTGATGGAACGTATTTTTTTATCTCATGGGTTTGGGGCATTGGAGACGCCATCGTTAGAAAACTTGCGCACTTTGCAAGGCAAATACGGCAATGAAGGCGATCAACTGTTGTTCAAAGTCCTGAATTCAGGCGATTTTTTGTCGAAGGCTGATGCAGCATTGTTGTCGGCTAAAGATAGCAAGGGTCTCACGCCTCAGATATCAGATCGCGGATTAAGGTACGATTTAACGGTTCCTTTGGCGCGTTTTGTGGTGATGAATCGCAACGAAATTGTTTTTCCGTTTAAGCGGTATCAGATGCAGCCGGTATGGCGGGCGGACCGACCACAGAAGGGCAGGTATCGTGAGTTTTGGCAGTGCGATATAGATGTAGTGGGTGCCAATTCGGTGGTGTCGGAGGCGGAATTGGTGGAGATGTATCAAGAGGTTTTTGCGGCGTTGGATTTGGGTGTAAAGATTCGCATCAATCACCGCGGAATTTTGGATGCTTTTGTGCGGGTGTTGGGTACGCGGGAGAATTGGAATGCATTTATGATCATCATTGATAAGGCCGATAAAATTGGTTTTGAGGGTGTGGCTAAAGAGTTGGAGGAGAAGGGTTTGTCGATGTCGTTGAATGCCTGGAAATGGCTTTGGGATAGCAAATCGGTGAGTGGCAATTCTGAAAAAATGTTGTTGGCGGGTGGCACGGATTTTTTACAGGGCGAAGCTTTATCGAAGGGATTGAGTGAGTTGGAAATAATTTTTGGATTGTTGGGGAATACGGGGAATGTGGAATTGGATTTTACGTTGGCTAGGGGGTTGAGTTATTATACGGGCGCGGTGTTTGAGGTGGAGGCGGTAGACGGTCGATTGCCATCGGATTTTAGATTGGGCAGCATTGGTGGCGGTGGCAGGTATGATAATTTGACGGGTGTTTTTGGCTTGAAGGACGTTTCGGGGGTTGGGGTAAGTTTTGGATTGGATCGGGTATATGATACGATGGAGGCGGCGGGATTGTTTGATGCGATGGAGCAAGCGGTTGGTGGGACATTGGTTTGTGCGATGGATGCATCGTGTGAGGTGTTTGGGGCCGGAGTGGCCCGCGCGCTTCGCGCGCGGGGCCTCACAGCGGAAATGTATCCAGGCACGCCCAAATTGAAAAAACAGTTGGATTATGCAAACGATAAAAAAATGGGCTTTGCGGTCATCATCGGAAACGAAGAGTTACAAGCAAATAAAGTAGCGCTGAAGAATTTGGTTACTGGCGAGCAGGTTACTGGTTCGGTTGAGGAGATCGCCGCGGTAATTGCTGCTTCGGTTTAAAGTTTTAATAGACTATTTTTAAACGATTAATATCACAAAATGAAATCATTTTATACCTTGCAAGAAGCCATTGAGGCACTGAAACTGCCGGTGGAATTAACGCCTGAGGTGCGCGAACGGATGGATCGCAGTGTGGCATTTTTGGCCAACTATTTGTCCGAAGCCACGGCCCCAGTGTATGGTGTGAATACGGGATTTGGGTCCTTGCAGAATGTTGAAATTTCAAGAGAGGATTTGTCGGCCCTGCAAGAAAATTTGCTGATCACCCACGCCGCAGGCGTGGGTGATCCCCTCAATATGTACCTCGTTAGAAACATGCTTTGGCTAAAAATGCTAAACATGAGCAAAGGTTACTCAGCAATCCGCCCCTTGATTTTTGAGCGATTGGCCGCCATGTACAACCAACAATGGTATCCTGTTGTTACGGAGCAAGGATCGCTCGGCGCCTCCGGCGACCTCGCACCCCTGTCGCAAATGGT
>NSIB01000021.1 GCA_002737625.1 Flavobacteriales bacterium
AGCATTTTGGTAACTTGCAAGCGAGTACGTTAGAATCAGAGTATAAAAATTGAAAACAATTCTATGAAAAAGACAATATTATTGGGGCTTATCTTAGGGATGGGCACTGTGTTACAAGCACAAAAAGGAGAATCCAAGCCAGACAAACATTGGTATCATTCAAAGCCATCGAAGAAAAACATGGGCATTTCTTTGGATGCGGCGTATGCGAGTCCAGCGGCGAAGTTGCCATCGAAGACCATTATTGTGGCGGTGATTGATGGTGGGGTAGATATCAACCATCCTGATTTGAAGGATGTGATTTGGCACAATACGAATGAAATTCCGTTTAATAACATCGATGATGATGGCAATGGTTATATGGACGATACGGTGGGTTGGAATTTTATTGGTGGCAAAGACGGTGGCATGGTACAATACGATCATTTGGAAAAAATCCGTGTGTATTTGCGTTTGAGTGAACAGTTCAAAAATCCTACCGCTGAGGATACTCAACGTCAGGGCTATGCTCAGTATATGGCAATGAAAACGGAAATTGAGGCCGACATCTTGCAGAAGAAAGCGCAGTATACAGGTATGGAAAAATTTCAGTCGACGTTGCATGGCTATGCCACTCGTTTGGGTAAAACGGCTCCGACTGGCAAGGAAATCAAAGAGCTAAAGGTGGATGCGAGAGAGGAAAAAAGCAGGAATCGAGTTGCCATGGCGGTGAGTGTGATGGGGTATGAAAAATTGGATGAAGCCATTACGCAGGGATTGCATGGCATGGAAGCGTCTGTGAAATACCAATACAATTTGGATTATAAGCCTAGGGACATTGTGGGTGATAACTACGATGATCCCCATGAAATTGGCTATGGCAATAACAATGTTGCGGGGCCGGATGCATCACATGGCACCCACGTTTCGGGCATCATTGGTGCGGTTCGCGGCAACGGAATTGGATTGGATGGCGTTGCCGACAATGTGAAAATCATGGCAATTCGCGTGGTTCCTGATGGGGATGAGCGAGACAAAGATGTGGCAAACGGAATTCGTTATGCGGTTGACAATGGCGCAAAAATTGTCAATATGAGTTTTGGCAAGGGCTATAAGTGGGATAAGGATGCAGTGAATGAAGCGGTTGTTTATGCCCGGGATCATGGTGTTTTGTTGGTGCATGCGGCGGGAAATAATTCTCAAGACAACGATATTACGCCCAACTACCCCAATGATTCATTGGGTGGAGGTATGTTTGCCGACAACTGGATTGAGGTGGGGGCGAGCCGTCAGCCTAAGAAAAAATTGGCAACGGATTTTAGCAATTACGGTTCTCATAATGTGGATGTTTTTGCACCAGGTCAGAGCATTTACAGTACCATTCCAAACAATGGATATGCGTATTTTGATGGCACAAGTATGGCCTCGCCGGTTTGTGCTGGTATGGCGGCATTTATTTGGAGCAGGAATCCTTCGATGACGGCTAAGGACGTGAAGATGGTGATTGAAGCGAGTGTTACATTGGTTGAAAGCAAGGTGATTTTACCTGGATCTAAAAAGAATAAGGTTGGGTTTTCGAGTTTGAGCAATACGGGTGGCTTGATCAATGCTGAACGCGCGTTGAATATGGCAACGATTTTATTGATGAAATAATTGCAACGGACCCAAATTGGTTTGGGGCTAGGTATGAAGGTCCTTCCTTGTGGGGATGGGATTTATGTTTTCCGACTTTGTTGGTTTTGACAAAACGCGGTGAGTTCGCGATAGAATTTGGCGATAGGGAATCCCATGACGTTGTAGAAGCATCCTTGGATTCCTTTGACGCCGATGTATCCCATCCAATCTTGTACGCCGTATGAACCGGCTTTGTCGTACGGGGCAAAGTTTTCTATGTAATGCTGGATTTCTGCGGCGGTGAGGGGGTGAAATGTAACCTCAGTTTTGTCGTAGAAAGTATGTGTTTGGTTGTCGTTTCTGAGGCAAACGCCCGTGTAAACAGTATGGGTTTGATTGCTGAGGGCGGTGAGCATTTCGGCGGCTTCTTGGGCGTTTGCCGGTTTGTTAAGCACGCGGTTATTGATAAAAACGATGGTATCGGCGGTGACGAGGATTTTTTCTTGGATGGGTGATTGGTGGTGTTGGGATTTATGTTCCGCCAAAAAAGTACAAATTTCCTCGGGGGTTAAATCGGCCGGATAATTTTCATCGGCATCGATTTCTACCAATTCAAAGTCAAAACCGGAATCTCGCAATAATTGATGACGGCGAGGTGATTTAGATGCCAAAAGCAGTTTTGGGAATGTTGGGAGCGGGTTGAAAAGTGAGTTCGGGTTAGATGTCATTTGGTTCAAATTGTATTTGATTTAGATTCAATAATGCGAATGTCGGCTGAACCCGTTAAAGGTAACAAACGGCCGCATTTTTGGAAACGCAATTTAAGCGGGGTTTTGCTGATTCTGGAAGTAATGGCAGTGTAATCATCAACACGATGTTAACTGACGCAAATGCAAAATGGGCGGGATTGCCTAACTTTGCGCTTACGATGAAACAAATTGCAGTAATAGGTGGTGGCACCATGGGAAATGGAATTGCCCACGTTTTTGCCCAATGCGGATATGCCGTGAATTTGATTGATGTAAAGCAAGAAATGCTTGAAAAGGCAATTGCTACCATTACCAAAAATATGGACCGTCAGGTGGGAAAGGGCACACTTACCGAAGAGCAAAAGGCAAGTAGTTTGGGTAGAATTAAAACGTTTACTCAGATGTCCGATGGCGTGAGCAATGCAGATTTGGTGGTTGAGGCGGCTACAGAGAACATCGAAATCAAATTGAATATTTTTAGGCAGTTGGATGCTTTGGCACCCGCACATTGTGTTTTGGCGAGCAATACATCGAGCATTTCTATTACCAAAATTGGATCGGTGACATCACGCCCAGACAAGGTAATTGGTATGCACTTTATGAATCCAGTGCCGGTAATGAAACTGGTTGAGGTGATTGAGGGTTTTAAAACGGATAAAACGGTGACTTCTAATATTATAGAATTGAGTAAGAGCTTGGGGAAGGTGCCCGCTTTAACACAAGATTATCCCGGTTTTATTGCAAACCGTGTGTTGATGCCGATGATTAATGAAGCGATTTGTTCGTTGCATGAGGGTGTTGCAGGGGTAGAGGAAATTGATACAATCATGAAATTGGGTATGGCGCATCCGATGGGGCCATTGCAATTGGCAGATTTTATTGGTTTGGATGTTTGTTTGGCTATTTTAAAGGTATTGCACGACGGATTTGGCAATCCAAAATATGCGCCATCGCCTTTGTTGGTTAATATGGTAATCTCGGGTGATTTGGGTGTAAAAAGCGGTCGTGGCTTTTATGATTATGGTCATGGAACCAAGGACTTGATTGTGGCGCCGGGTTTTACTAAAAACTGATTATATTTGCAGCCCCAATTTGGGTATACACTGCAAACATGAAATTATCTCAATTTAAGTTCGATTTGCCTGAGGAGTTTATCGCTCAGGAGCCATTGGCGACGCGCCACGATGCCCGTTTATTGGTAGTTCATCGCAAGGAACGTCGCATTGAGCACCGCAGTTTCAAGGATATTCTTGAAATTTTTGACGAGAACGATGTGTTTGTAGTGAACAATACAAAGGTGTTTACTGCCCGCATGTACGGTCAGAAAGAAAAGACCGGTGCACAAATTGAGGTATTTTTGCTTCGTGAATTGAACCATGAGTTGCGTTTGTGGGATGTTTTGGTTGATCCAGCGCGCAAGATTCGTGTGGGAAATAAATTGTATTTCGGGGATGATGATTTGGTGGCGGAAGTGGTTGATAATACAACAAGTCGTGGAAGAACCATTCGCTTTTTGTTTGATGGAACGGACGAGGATTTTGCTGATGTGATTAAGAAATTGGGTGAAACACCCATTCCAAAGTATATCACCCGTGGTGTAAAGGAAGAGGATGAGACTTGGTATCAGAGTTTGTTCGCTAAGAATGTTGGAGCTGTTGCGGCGCCAGCGGCACAGTTGCACATCACGCGTGAGTTGCAGATGAGAATGGATATTAAAGGCATTCAATTTAGTGAGATTACTTTACACTTGGGTTTGGGTGCGTTTAGGGAGGTTGAAGTTGAAGACTTAACGAAGCACAAGATGGATAGCGAATATTATCGCATAGAACAATCTACTTGTGATGATGTGAACAATGCCATTACCAATAAAAAGCGTGTTGTAGCGGTGGGTGGCAGTGTAATGCGTGCTTTGGAGAGCAGTGTAAGTTCTAGTAGCACATTAAATCCGAGCGAGGGATGGACGGATAAGTTTTTGTTTCCGCCAAAGGAGTTCCATATTGCGGATGCCTTTATTACCAATTTACATCAGCCAGAGTCGCCTTTGTACATGATGGCTTGTGCATATACGGACCACAAATTCATGACAGAGGTTTATCAGGAAGCGATGAAAGAGGGGTATAGATTTTTATGCTATGGCGATGCCATGTTAATTATGTAATGAAGTGATGAAACGTGGTGTTTTTTGAACAGCTGCGTGAGATTATATTTGCAACCCGTTCTTTTCATTGCCCAGTTGGCGAAATTGGTAGACGCGCCACCTTGAGGGGGTGGTGATCGCAAGGTTGTGCTGGTTCGAATCCAGTACTGGGCACTAGGTTCCCACCGCCGCGCGCAGCGCGGCGGTGGGATTTTTTTTACTTACGGTATAGCCACTGGGGCCGAATCCAACTCAACACCCCAAAAAGTAGAATTGGGATTACCCCAAACCAAAATAAAGCCCAAGTTTCAAAGGGTATCTTCTGGATTGACCCTGTAGAGATTGATGTGTTCGCGAACAAGTTTATGAGTGCATACCCAATCACCCCGCCAAATAGCGCCCCGCCCAAATGCCCTTCGTGCGAAATTCTTTGTCGGTCCGCCGTCTGAGAAAAAACAATCGATCCCAAATTAAACAAAATACAAAATATCCATCCGGGTATGGGGATGGGAATAAACAATAATCCCAGTTTGATTTCGGGGAACCACATCACTGCACAAAGCAACAATCCTAAAACACCCCCCGAAGCGCCCAAAGCTTGGTAATCCGATTCTTTTCTGCGCATCCACAACGAAAAAAGACTACCCCCCAAAACGGAAAATAAAAATATGAGAAGGGTAAAAATGGAGCCCACCATCGACTCAACCATCGTAGCAAAATAATAAATGCCCATGCCGTTCAGCAGTAAGTGAATCACCCCATCATGCACAAAGCCAGAACTGATCAAGCGATAGTGTTGCTTTCTGTTTTTGATCTGCCATAAACTTAACATCCATCGTTTGGAAAGACTTGTATCGTTTAACCCAGCAAAAAAAACCAAGATAAAAAAGCCCAGCAAGCCATACGATGCGGGGTATTCTACGTAAAAATTTCCGAGATTCATAGTTAAGGTTTTTTCAATAGCACCTGCCCTTTGCCTTGGGAGGACTCCTTGAATTTGTAAGTGGGGGTTTTGAAATAAAACGCGTTTCCGCTATTAAATAAATGGGCCTCGAACTGCTTGCTTGGATTTACGGACACATCTTTGATCGTAAAATGATACAAGTAGACATCGTCGCTTCGCAAATCGGTAGCATCCAATCCGCCGCCTTTCTCGCAACTCCATGAGAAAATTGTGGCCTGACCGCTGAGATTAACGTTGCCGCTGTTTATCACCCCTCCATAAAACTGTCCGCAGTAAACCAATAAATTTTGATCTTCCACGCTGTTTACGGTGCAATGAATGGCCGGACTGTATAGGGTGTCTATACAGTTGACTTTTGCATTTCCCTCCAAATGTATGTTGGAAATTTGGTGAAGGTTGAGCGTGCATTTGGGTTGGATATTCAATCGCCGAAGCCATTTTGCCTTGTTGCTATTTTTTATCGATAAAACGCCATCGGTGATTTCCGTTGTGATGCCGGGAATCACATTTTTGCCATAGGTGATTTGAATAAACTCCGGCTGCGTAGTGTCTTGTATGATAAATAGTTGTATGTCATGGTTTACATCCAACCCATGAAATGAAGATAGACTGCGGGTTTCCGTGGTAATTTCTCCGAAGGATTGCCAAGGTTCTACACTGTTTTGACAACTGGAGAGGTAGTGATTAAAAAAAAATAAAAAAAACAAAACAGACCGGGGATATTTTGTGATGTGGTTCAGTTTCATTGCTGTGAATTTATACAAAGTTGGTGAATTGTTGCTACATTCGAGTGATGCGAAGGATAATCTTCTTGTTCTTTTTACTGTGTGGAATGGCGGGCAATTTGCTAGCCCAAGATTTTGACGATGAGGTAAGTCCGCAAGCCAAGGCAGCAGCGGCGATGCGAACCAAACGATATCGTGAAGCAGAGAATTTGTATCTACAGATGTTAGAGAAAAATCCTGAGTCAATGACCTACAAACACTTACTGAGTCATTCCTTGATTTTGCAGGAAAGGTACCGCGAATCGGACAGTTTGTTGCGGGTGGCTTACCTACAGGATTCAACGCATCCCGGCACTTTCTGGTATTTTGGGATTTCCGCAGAGCGGCAGGATCAATATGATATGGCCTATGGTTTTTTCCGCAGATATATCGATAAATCGAAGCGTTTTTCAGAGTTCAATCAGAGTGCGTGGTTGCATGCGGGATCGGCGTATCGAAGAAAGATGCATACGTTGGGAATCAACTCTATGGAGTGGAGCGATATGGTATATTGCTATGAAAATTATTTGCAAGCCCAACCCGCGGATCCTTTGGTGCCCCAATTGCAAGATTTCTTGGATGCGGTGCGTTTGAAGCAGCCCAGGGGCGGACAAAAGTTGGTGTGGACTGAACAGTAATTTGCGTATTACCTTTGCAGCATGCCATCGGGCAATAAATCTAAGTTAATCAATGATCCGTTGCACGGATTTGTGACCTTGCCCAGCGCTTTGGTCTATGATGTGGTGCAGCATCCCTATTTCCAACGTTTGCGCAGAATCCGTCAGCTAGGAATGAGCGAATGGGTATACCCTGGGGCTACCCATACCCGTTTTCACCATGCTTTGGGTGCCATGAATTTGATGGTGAAAGCCCTCGATACTTTAAGGGGTAAAGGAGTTGAGATTACAGATGAGGAAAAGGAGGCTGCCATTTTGGGGATTTTAATGCATGATATTGGCCATGGGCCTTACAGCCATACCCTCGAATACACCTTGGCCCAGGGCGTGAATCACGAGGATATTTCTATCATGCTCATGGAGCGCATGAATATTGAGTTTGGAGGGGCATTGCGTTTGGCCATCGATATTTTTCGGGGGGACTACCACAAGAAACCTTTTCTGCATCAATTGATTTCGGGCGAGTTGGATATGGATCGGTTGGATTATTTGATGCGCGACAGTTTTTATACTGGTGTGAGCGAGGGGATTGTGGGTGTGGATCGTTTGATTCATATGCTGAATGTGAAAGGCGGTGATTTGGTGGTGGAAGAAAAGGGAATTTATAGCGTAGAAAAATTCTTGGTGGCCAGGCGATTGATGTATTGGCAGGTGTATCTGCATAAGACAGTGATTGCGGCAGATGCTCTGTTGGTTTCTATTTTACAGCGAGCCAGAGAAATGGCAAAAACAGGGTCAACCTTGGGTAGTTACCATCCCTTGATGCATTTTTTGTTCAAGGATGTAAATCCAGACGATTTCAATGAAGAGGATTTGGATTTGTTTGTATTGCTGGATGATATCGATATTATGTCGGCCATCAAAGAATGGCAATTTCATGAAGATCCTATTTTGAGTGAAATGAGTAAACGTTTGCTCAGACGGCATTTGCCCAAAATTAAAGTGCAGTTAGAACCCATCGATTTTGGGGTAAAGCAATTGATGCGGGCGCAGGCGGCTTCCATTTTTGGAGTAAAGGATGAACATATTTTGGATTATTTTGTGCATGTTGGGATATTAAAGAACGACGCTTATCGCAGTGAGGGTGGCGGGATTCGCATACTAAAAAAGGATGGCGGCATTGTGGATGTGGCGGCGGCGAGCGACAATTATAATTTGGATAGTTTGAAAGATACCGTTACCAAATATTATATTACTTACTGGGAGCTTTGAGAAAAAATAAATTTAGCAGTAAGGGCCCTCAATTGAGCAATCAATTGCAGAATACACCTCGGGGTGGAAAATGGGCGAGTAAGTTTGAGGATCCAAGCGCATCAAAAGGAAAGGGCAAGCCGGAGGATGTGAGGGCCAAAAAAGGGTTGGGTCAGCACTTTTTAAATGATTTGAGCATCGCCGAGAGAATTGCAAACTTGGTGGATGAAGGCATGGAGCATGTGTTAGAGATTGGGCCTGGCATGGGCGTAATGACGAAGTTTTTATTTGAACGCCTTGGCGGTAAATTGATGTGTGCGGAAATTGATACGGAGTCAGTTGAATATTTGGCGAATCAGGCTTGGGCTAGCGGGCTAAAGGTGTGGAAGGGCGATTTTTTGCAGGCGCCGGCCGAGGACTGGGTTGCAATTGGAAAGCGCATGGCCATTGTGGGTAATTATCCGTATAACATTAGTACCCAAATTGTTTTTAAAATGTTGGAGTGTGGCGTGCGGGTAGAACAATTTTCGGGGATGTTTCAGAAGGAGGTAGCGGAGCGATTGTGCGCGGGTGAGGGGGGTAAGGATTATGGCATTACCAGCGTTTTATTGCAGGCCTATTACAGTTGTAACTATTGTTTTACAGTGCATGAAGGTTCATTCAATCCGCCGCCTAGAGTCAAAAGTGGTGTGATAGATTGCAGGTTAAAAACGGAACTCCCAGATTGTGATTACAACGCATTAAAATTGGTTGTAAAGACCGCGTTTTCTCAACGGAGGAAGACATTGTCCAATGCATTAAAACCTTTGACATCAGCGCGCGAAAAATTTGTGTTGCCAGAAAAATGGGGTGCTATGCGCGCAGAGCAAATCCCTGTTGCAGATTATTTGTTTTTGGCAAAATCTTGGACGGGGAGTAAATAATTACTTATTTGGATTGATTCATAATAATTGCTATCAAATCAGTTTGATTGCGAATTTCATGGAGACCTCTGATGAAATTGCAAGATTGTCATTAAAATAACGGCGTGCACTTTGTAAAATCTTTGTAAAAACTCTAAATTTGCGCATTGAAAATCCTTAAAAAGGTTCAAAAATGATGCCCACACTACCCAAGAAATCATTCAACTTATTGAATAAGAAGTTGTTATCATTATCTATGGCTTGTATAGCCACGGTAATATCTTTTGCGCAAGCAGCAAGCGATGTAATTCCACCGCCCCAAGAATTTGACCCTAGCCGTTGGAATTGGATGAATATTTTGATTTGCACACTAATTTTATTGATTGTCTTGGTGATTGCTCGCGCTTTCGATATTGGTGGTTTGGCAGAGAAAATCACGGGCAAAAAGATTGTGAATCCTCATAAGATAAATGCCATTGTAGGTATCGTATTTTTGATTTTGAGTTTTATTGGTGTTTGGTATGAAATAAAATACCACGGAAAATACTTGTTGTTGTCTGATGCAGCTTCTGAGCATGGAGCCGAATTGGATTCCATGTTCATGTGGACTTTTGGATTTACCTTTGTTGTATTCATTTTCACAGAGTTCTTATTGTTCTATTTTATGATTCGTTATTACTATCGTGAAGATCGTAAAGCGGATTATTTCTTTCATAATAATAAATTGGAGATTGTTTGGACTATCGTTCCAGCAATCGTATTGACTTTTTTGGTGTTGCGTGGATTTAATGTGTGGACAAAAATCACACAGACTCCAAACGACAAAGCCGAGGAGGTAGAAATTTTTGGCTATCAGTTTGGTTGGAAGGCACGTTATGCGGGTGAAGACAAGCAGTTGGGCGAGAATAGTTTTGTAATGATTTCAGGTACAAATCCTTTGGGATTGGCGGTTGAAGATGAGGCCGACAAATTGAATGCTTCTTTGCAAACAGAAATTGATGAAATCAAAGTAAAAATCGCATCTGCCAATGATTCTACAATCATCTGGAGAGCGGCTTTGAATAAAATGGAATCTACCGGGTTGAATAATACCTACGAATCAGAATATGACGCCTTGAGAGAAAAAGTGTTGGATGCGGAGAGTGGTTCCTATGTCCGTCTGATGGAGAAGGAAATCAAACGCAAAGAAACAAACATCAAACGCGTAGATGCATTTAAGAGCAAACCCGAAATATTTAATAAGGCCGCTTATGATGACCGTGTAACTACGGAAATCGTATTGATTAAAAATAAACCTTACATGTTCCGTTTCCGTGCACGTGACGTGATTCACTCGGCATACATGCCTGAATTCCGTGCCCAGATGAACTGTGTACCAGGTATGAGTACTGTGTTTCCATTCACGCCGATTAAAACGACTACGGAAGCGCGTAAGGCAAAAGGAAACGACAAATTCGATTATTATTTGTATTGCAATAAAATTTGCGGCGCGGCACACTACAACATGAAAATCAAAATCACTGTTGTGGGTTCAGAAGCTGAATATAAAACGTGGTTGGCCTCGCAGGCCAAGGTAGTAGCCCCGCCAGTTGAGGCGACTCCTGCTACTCCTGTATCTGATTCAACTGCCGTTATACCCGCCATTGCCGTTAACTAATTTATCATTTAAAAAAGAATCAATCATATTCATATGAGCACTTCAGCATCACACGCAGCAGATCACCAAGGTCACGATCACCATCACAAGGAATCGTTTATTAGCAAGTACGTTTTTTCGATGGATCACAAGATGATCTCCAAGCAATTCCTAATTACCGGAATTATTATGGGGGTAATTGGAATGGCAATGTCGTTATTATTCCGTTTGCAATTGGCTTGGCCCGATGAGCAATTTGGTATATTGGAAATGTTATTAGGCAAATGGGCCGTTGATGGGAAATTGGATCCTAACTTTTACATGGGATTGGTTACCATTCACGGAACAATCATGGTATTCTATGTGTTAACCGCGGGTTTGAGTGGTACATTTAGTAACCTTTTGATTCCATTGCAAGTGGGTGCACGTGATATGGCATCACCGTTCATGAACATGTTGAGCTATTGGTTCTTCTTTGTTTCTAGCGTTGTATTGTTGGTTTCTGTGGGTGTTGAAACAGGACCTGCTTCTGCGGGTTGGACGGTTTATCCTCCTTTGAGTGCTTTGGAAAAGGCGATGCCTGGTTCTGGAATGGGTATGACATTATGGTTGGTTGCAATTGCTTTGTTTATCATCTCGGCTTTGTTGGGTGGTATGAACTATATCGCAACGGTATTGAACCAACGTACAAAGGGTATGAGCATGAATCGTATGCCCTTGACCATTTGGGCTTTCTTGTTCACTGCTGTCTTGGGATTGTTGTCGTTCCCAGTATTATTGGGCGCTTCATTGTTCTTGATTTTCGACCGTAGTTTCGGTACATCGTTCTATTTGAGCGATATTTATTTGGAGGGTATTGGCGCACTTGAAAACGTAGGTGGTAGCCCAGTATTGTATCAACACTTATTTTGGTTCTTAGGTCACCCTGAGGTATATATCATTTTGATGCCTGCCTTGGGCATTACCTCTGAGGTAATTTCTACCAATGCACGTAAGCCAATTTTTGGTTACACTGCGATGGTAATTTCGTTGATGGGTATCAGTATTCTTTCTTTCATCGTATGGGGACACCATATGTTTATCACGGGTATGAATCCTTTCTTGGGATCTGTATTTATGATTTTGACATTGATTATTGCGGTTCCATCGGCGGTTAAGGCGTTTAACTTTATAGCTACATTGTGGCGCGGTAATTTGCGCTTTACCCCAGCCATGTTATTCTCTATCGGATTGGTGAGTTTCTTCATCTCTGGTGGATTAACAGGTATCTATTTGGGCAATGCTGCTATGGATATCCAATTGCACGATTCTTATTTTGTAGTTGCCCACTTCCACTTGGTAATGGGTAGTGCTGCAATTTTTGGAATGTTTGCCGGTATTTATCATTGGTTCCCTCGCATGTATGGCAGAATGATGAACAGCACTTTGGGTTATTTTCACTTCTGGTTAACTTTTGCTACTGCTTATTTGGTATTTTTCCCAATGCACTTTATGGGATTGGCTGGTGTTCCACGTCGTTACTACCAGTTCACTTTGATGGAAGATTTCAGCGTTTGGGCTGATGTAAATAAATTGATTACGATTTCAGCGATCGTGGGTGGTTTTGCTCAGTTGCTGTTCCTTTACAACTTCTTCGTAAGCATCTTCAGAGGCAAGAAAGCCGATCAGAATCCATGGTTGTCTAATACTTTGGAATGGACATCTCCAATAGATGTGCGTTTGCACGGTAACTGGCCCGGTGAATTGCCAACTGTGTATCGTGGTCCCCACGAATACAGTCGTCCAGACCGCGAATTGGATTACTTCCCACAGAACGAGCCCGATGAAAATGCACCAGAGGTATTTGCACCGGTTGTTAAAATAGAATCACCAAAAGAGGAGGAAGTTCCTGCTGAAAACAGCGTATTCTTTGCAGCAATTAAACGTGTATTCGGTTTGAGCCGTTAATGCAACGCAGCAACGATTCTATATTAAAATTATACAGACGGATAGGTTTCTTAACCTGTTCGTCTGTTTTTTTATTGTTCTTTTTGGGCGGATTGGTTCGCGCTACAGGTAGTGGCATGGGATGTCCGGATTGGCCCAAGTGTTTTGGTTTGTGGGCTCCTCCAAATTGCGAGTGTAAATTACCAGCAAATTACCAGGAAATATACCTTCAAAAGCGTTTACAAAAGGTAGAGCGATTCGCCAAGGTATTAAATGGCCTGGGTTTTGATAGCGCGGCAAAACGTTTGCTTAACGATCCTTCAATTAAGGCACCTGAGGTATTCCATCCGGTGAAAGCTTGGATTGAATACATCAATCGTTTGTTTGGCGTTTTAAGCGGATTGTTTGCGTTGATCTACTTTGGAATTATGCTTCGCTATCGTAAAACAATTAACGGAAAGCGATGGGCGTTATTGGGCCTTTTCTTCCTGTTATTAAACGGTTGGTTGGGTAGTTTGGTTGTGGCCACAAATTTGTTACCTGGTGTTGTTACGCTGCATTTTTTACTGAGCTTTTTATGCCTTTTTGCATATATGGTTTCTATGCATCGGGCAAAGTCTTTTTCATTCCAACATACTGATATTTTGAACTCGAGGAAGTGGTTTGGGCTATGGGTTGCGGTTTTTGCGGTTTTAATTTTGGGTGCATGGACGCGTGAACAGGTGGATCAGATGCGTTTGGCTGGAACTTTATATGTTGACGGGGATGAAACGGCGTTTTTGGGTTTTGGCATGTTGGATATTTTCGTAATGGACTGGCTGTTTTCATTGCATCGGTATGTTCCATTTGTGATTTTGGGTTGGATGTTGTGGTTGATTGGCAAGGAGCCTAAAGCCGCATTGGAGCCGGAATTTAAATCGAAATTGCGCAGACCGCTGTGGGTGATTTCCATGATATGCATTGTTCAGATCGCGTTGGGGGTAGTCCATATCTGGTTTGTAATTCCATCTTGGGCACAAGTTTCTCACGTTGTGGTGGGTAGCGGCTTAATTAGCTATATTTTTGCAGTGTATTTATCTACCCTTTCAAAAGAGCTCAAAAATTCATGAATGCCAATGTAAAAGCCTTCGCCCAGTTAATTAAGTTCCGGCTTACGGCGAGTGTTGCGGCAACGTCGGTATTTGGATATATTCTGGGCTGTAAATTGAATGCAGATGGTGATTGGAAATCCTTATTTGATTGGGTTACTTTTTCGGGTGTATTAATAGGTGGTATGTTGGTTGTTTTTGCATCAAATGGACTGAATCAAATCATCGAAAAAGAAAATGATGGCAAGATGTCGCGCACTGCTCAAAGACCCATAGTAGAAGAGAGAATTTCATTGCCTCAGGCGATAACTTTTTGTTGGATTACTGGCATTTTGGGTATTATTATTTTGTCCTTTACAACGCCATTCGTGGCTGTATTTCTATCGGGATTGTCGTTGGTAATTTATGTTTTTGTTTACACTCCCATGAAGCAGACCACAAACATGTCCGTAATGATTGGAGCGATCCCTGGTGCACTGCCACCACTGATTGGTTATACGGCGGTTGTGGGAAGAATCGATGAGCCAGGAATGATGCTTTTTTTGGTGCAGTTTTTTTGGCAATTTCCCCATTTTTGGTCGATTGCTTGGTTGCTTCATGATGATTATCAGAAGGCGGGTTATTGGTTATTGCCATCTTCTGGTGGAAGGGATAAAAAGAGTGGATATCAGATTCTTACGTATACAGTGTTGTTAATTATCATCAGTATGACACCCATTTATTATGGAATGGCGGGTCCAAAGGCTTTGATGTTAATTCTTCCAATTTCGATTTGGCTATTGATAAAATCGGTGGCTTTGTTTCGGAGTTTGGGAATTCCGGATGCGCGAAAACTGATGTACGCAACTTTGATTTATACACCCTTGGTATTTTTAGGATATATCATTTTTTAACATGGATAAGAGCATCAATAAAAAAGTCAAAGATCCAATGCCGTTGATTCCACCGGCTAAGTTCACTTTGTGGTTGTTTATGTTGGCGAGTGCGATGTTATTCGCAGCCTTTGTTAGTGCTTTTGTGGTTCATATGCCCGATGGTGAGGCAAAAAACATGTGGACATCGTTCGATTTGCCCATTTACTTTTTTTATTCTTTGATTGTTGCAGTGGCTTGTTCGGTTACAATTCAGATGGCTACAAACGCAGCGAAACACGATGAGTTGAGCAAGAACAAATGGATGATTGGAGCCACTTTGGTCCTTTCGATATTATTTACAGTATCGCAATATTTGGGCTGGAAGCAATTGGTTAATATGGATTTAACCTTTGTGAATCGCAGACCAGAGGACATTTCAGCAAGCTATGTTTGGGTGATTACTGTATTGCATTTTGTCCATATTTTGGCTGGAGTAATCTTGTTATTAGTTGCACTTTTTAAATCAATCAAATTGGAAATCCATAAAAAACAAATCACCTTTATGTCAATCACCAGCACTTATTGGCATTTTGTGGGATTTCTGTGGTTTATATTGTATTTATTTCTTTATTTCGCAAGATAATTTTTCCCAATGGCAAATAATATAACAACAGAAGCATCTTTTGAAAACCAAGAAACCTGGGCTGGGGGTCGTTCTCCATTCAATGTGAGTTATGGAAAATTGATGATGTGGATTTTTCTTTTATCGGACGCATTCACATTTTCATCATTATTGGTACAGTACGGTACACAGCGTTTTTCAAACGTGGTTACGCCGATTACAACCAAATGGCCCGATCCGGCATCCATTTTTAATCACTTCCCTGGAATGCATGGCTTTCACCTGCCATTGTTGTTTGTGAGTGTAATGACGTTTATTTTGATTTTGAGTTCAGTAACCATGGTATTGGCTGTTGAAGCGGGTCATCGTAACAGTAAGAAAGAAGTGGCTAAATTCATGATTTATACCATTTTGGGTGGGTTGGCGTTTTTAGGCTGTCAGGCTTGGGAATGGTATACATTTATTCACGAAGGGGCACGTTTAGACGGCAATACTTTTGGTATTACTAAACAGGGATATGAACACTTGCACAGTGTGAGTTTTGGAAGTCATTTCGAATGGGAAGTGGGCGACAGAACCTTTGGTCCTGTACCTTTTGCGGCATTATTCTTTATTGTAACGGGTTTCCATGGTTTCCACGTATTTAGCGGTGTGGTAATTAACGTGGTTGTTTATATCATGACAGTTCGTGGTGTTTTTGAACGTCGCGGTCATTACGAAATGATTGAAAAAGCTGGCTTGTATTGGCACTTCGTGGATCTTGTTTGGGTATTTGTATTTACCTTCTTCTACCTCATCTAATTGTTAAACAGTATAAGTATGGAATTCTATAATAAACCTGGAGATTACGACGCAATCAACTACATTCCTCATACCGAAAGTCATGGTACTAAGGAACTTTGGAAGACATTTTGGTTGCTTTTGGGAATCACACTTTTTGATTTTATGATCTATTTTGTGATGCCCACTAGTGGATACAGAAACTTTATTTTTATCTTTTTTGGATTGGTAAAGGCTTACTTCATTGTGGGTGCTTTCATGCACCTAAAGCATGAGAAAGTGAGTTTGGCCTTAATTATTTTGGTACCTACCATTTTCATTTGCGGATTAATTATCGGACTGTTGTACGAGGGTTCTGCTTTGGAAGTGATGAAATCGATTTAATTCATGAACAATATGGGCAACAAATTTAAAATGGCTGCGATCGCGGCCATTGTCATTTTGCCTATCCTCGGTATCTTGATGTTGGCCCGCGCAAAGTGGGTACATCAGGAATTGCCATATTTGGGGGAAACCGTTGTTGCATCCAATGGGAACAAAGAGTATCATACAGTGAGCGACATTCAGTTGATCAATCAGCACGGTCAGCCCATCAGTCTGGATGATTTTGATTCATGTATCATCGTGGCCAATGTCTTTTTTGCCTCTTGCGCTGAAGTTTGTCCGGCCATGAATAAACAAATACAAGTAATGGCTGAAGAGTTTAGACCCTTTCCAAATGTGAGATTTTTAACGCTTACCATTGATCCAGAGCGCGATTCCGTTCCAGTATTGGCTAGATATGCCAATTCCTATCGTGCCGATTTATATAAGAGAACTTTTGCCACTGGAAGTAAGCGTGAAATTTACGATTGGGTGATGAATGACCTATTGTTGGCTTCGGAGCAAAGGGGGCAAGATTTTATTCACGACGATCGCGTTGTAATCATTGATAAGGCCAGACACATTCGCTCGATTTTGGAAACCTCAGGGAAAAATTATACCCAAAAGTTGGAGCGCGTGAAACGAATACAGGACGACATAAACAATTTATTATATGAATACAGAAAAAACGACTTGGATAAGTGATAAGGGGTTTTTCCGCTTGGTGGTTATCATCACAATTGCTGTGCTGGGTTTGGTTACGTTGTTGCAATATTTGCCAGCAGACATGCGCCCAACAGCAGAATTTGCCAAAGTGTTGCCTTTTGTGAATGCGACGTTAAACAGTTTGGTGTCGATAGCCTTGGTTTTAGGTTTGATTGCCATCAAAGCGGGTAAAAAAGGAGTTCACCAGGCATACATGTTAACGGCCTTTATTTTATCGACTGTATTTTTATTGAGTTATGTAACCTATCACACTTGCACTGAGCATACTGTTTTTGGGGGTGAGGGGACGGTGAAATACATGTATTATATCATTTTGACGAGCCATATTATTCTCGCTGCTGCTGTTCTTCCGATGGTTTTATATACAATATATTACAGTACTTCGGGCAATTTTGTAAAGCACAAGAAATGGGCAAAAGTAACATTCCCAATTTGGTTATATGTTTCAGTAACAGGGGTGGTTGTTTACTTTATGATAGCGCCGTATTATGCATTTAAATATTATCCATTTTGATATGAAACGTTGGTTAGCAACAATTGCATTATTACTCTTCTCTGCAATCACTGTTTATGCGCAGTGTCCGATGTGCAAGGCGGCATTGACAATGAATAGAGAGCATTCTAAGAACAAGCCAACTGTGGGCAATGGAATCAATAAAGGAATATTGATGCTGTTGGCCACTCCTTACATCTTGTTAGGAACAGCAGGTATTTTCTTTTATCGCTACAAGAGGAAGCAACAGAATGCTGGTTAAACGACCGGGATGGGTTCCATTTTTGACTTGTAAATGTCCAAAATGTGCCACTGGAAGAGTATTTAACAATCGGTTGATATCTGTCAAATTTGCTGAGACTCGCTACTCATGTCCTTCATGCAGTTTCTCATTTGAGCCCGAGCCAGGATTTTTTTATGGTGCGATGTATTTCAGTTATGCGTTGATGGTGGGGTTGATTGTTACTGGCTGTATCATTTTTTATGTTATAGGAAAGTTTGATTATGCCATTGTTGGCATTCCTATTGCCATAGTTATCATGGTGCCATTGATTTTCCGTTACAGCAGAATGATGATGCTCTATATTGTTTATCCTTTGATGTATAAGGATAAATTCTATGGTAAGCCTTAGTTGATTCTCAAACTAATGGGTACTTGAAAGTACGCATTGATATTCTTGCTTTCGTGTGTGGCAGGGATCCATTGGGGACATAAATAGAATATTCGGATGGCTTCTTTTCCAAATTCTGGGCAATTGCTACTTCCTTGTAAAATTTGACAGCGACTTACATAGCCATTTCGATCAACCATAAATCGAATTAAAACATATCCATTAATACCTGCATCTTGGCATCGATTGGGGTACACAAATTCATCCACGACATATCGTAAAAACAGATCTTCTCCTCCCAAGAATCGGGCATTAATGATTTCTTTGTTTGGAATTAGTGTATCGTTCTGCATACTCTCTGAACTGGGAATATTTGCCGACAATTCCATCATTACAAGACAATTTTCTTTGACAATTTTTCCTTTGCTAGAGATGTAAGGCGTAAATGGAATTTTCAGCAATGCTGATTCCAATTCACTGTACAGAGAAGTATCGGGAAGGTTGCTGTCAAATATTTCGAGAAACTGTAATTTGCCTTTTTTACCCACTTTAAGATTGAGTAGAAGGACCAATTTACCTTGCTGATTTACCAATGGATTGAGTCCAGGGATCATTGATTTCACAACACTATCTAAATATTTCCAACCCGTAATTGGTTCTGGTGAGCCGTGATGACGCCACCAATTCACATGATATTTGGACAAAATGGGGGGTTTGGCGTATTGGCTGTTGATTATATTCGATTTTGCATTACCCAGTGTTGTGAAGATTGCAAAAAGGCCAATACAAAAGAGGGTATTATTTCGGTTCATATTTATGAATGGGTTTAAGTTGCGAAGGATGGTTTCATAGTGCGAAAGCAAAAATTAGCACTTCAAAAATATGTTAAAAATGGAGCAGTTAGGATATGGGCAAGGCTTTTTAAAAGAAGGGTGGGCCGGGGGAACCCCGGCCCACCCTTCTTTTAAAAAGGAGTATTAGATTTTATCGATGGGTATTACCAATCAAGGGTGGTTTGAAGATGTGCAACCCCTTCTTGATTGTTTCAAATTGGGTGGAGTACATTGTTTTTAATCGGGTTGAACCGCCAAAATCTCCTCACCACCGGCCATTTTAGCTCTGATTTTAGCTTCGATTTCTGCCATCATTTCTGGATTGTCTTGGATGAGTTCCTTTACCGCATCTCTTCCTTGACCCAATTTTGTTGCGTCATAACTATACCAGCTACCGCTTTTTTGAATGATGTTAGCATCTACTGCGATATCCAAAACTTCTCCTGCGCGACTGATTCCTTTTCCATACATGATATCGAATTCTACCACTTTAAATGGCGGTGCGACTTTATTTTTGGCCACTTTTACTTTGGTTCGGTTACCCATTACTTCATCGCCATCTTTGATTTGTGCATTTCTGCGAATATCTAAGCGGATTGATGCGTAGAATTTTAGTGCATTACCGCCAGTTGTGGTTTCAGGATTTCCGAACATCACACCGATTTTCTCACGAAGCTGGTTGATGAATATACAGATACAACCGGTTTTGCTGATGGTACCTGTTAACTTTCTTAACGCTTGACTCATCAATCGGGCATGCAATCCCATTTTGCTATCCCCCATGTCTCCTTCTAGTTCTGCGCGTGGTACCAATGCAGCAACAGAATCTATTACGAGCACATCGATTGCGCCAGAACGAATGAGGTTGTCGGCAATTTCCAACGCCTGTTCCCCGTCATCCGGTTGTGAGATCAATAGATTGGAAGTATCAATACCCAAATTTTCGGCATACAATTTATCGAATGCATGTTCCGCGTCAATAAATGCGCAAATACCTCCTTTTTTTTGTGCTTCTGCAATTGTATGCAAGGCGATGGTTGTTTTACCACTGCTTTCAGGACCGTAGATTTCGACAATTCTACCCCTTGGGAAACCGCCCACACCCAAGGCCAAATCCAAACCAAAGGAACCTGTAGAAATTACATCTACTACTACGCTGCGCGTATCATCCATCTTCATCACCACGCCCTTGCCATAGGTTTTCTCCAAACGCTCAATGGTTTGTTTGAGGGCCTTCATTTTTTCTTGCTGTTCGCTCATAACTGTATGTTTTAATTATCCGTTTAATTGTTCTTACTTATTTCAAAACTAACAAACTTGTTTATATAATTGTCAAATATATGATTAAAAATTTATCAACAATGAGAAAAAGCACAGAAAAAGGGGTGGATTTGCGAATTTTGCAAAACAAATTTTTAACCAATGGAAAAACTGCAATGGATAACACTGATTTGCTGGTTTTGGTTTTGGGTAATGGAAAACGCACGGTAAGATCGAGGCATTTGGGGGAGCGATTATGGAATTACTGCAATGGTGATTTGCGGAGTCTGGGTCAGATGAGTATGGAAGAGCTTTTACAGGTGGATGGTTTGGGTTCGGCGGGGGTGGTGACATTGGCTGCGGCGTTTGAATTGGGAAGGCGCAGGGTGATTGATGAGCCTAGGCCGCGACAGATCCGAAATCCAACGGAAGCCATTGCCTTGTTCCGTCCGCTTTTTATCGATTCGGTGGTAGAGAGTTTTTACGTGGGGTATTTGAATCGTGCGAATAGGATTTTGCGCATGGAATGTTTGAGTGTGGGTGGAATGGCTGGAACGGTGGTGGATGTACGTTTGGTATTTAAACGGGCATTGGAGCTACGGGCCACGGGTTTGGTCTTTAGTCATAATCACCCCTCGGGCAATGATTCCCCGAGTGATGCCGATCGCAATTTAACCAAGCAATTGGTGCAGGCTGGGAGGTTGTTTGATATCGTGGTTATCGACCATATTATCATCGCTGGTTCTAGGCATTTTAGTTTTGCAGAGGAGGGAACATTGAATCAGATCTGATGGGTCTGTTTAAGAGGAACCATAAAATTGAAAAAAAAGTCTAATTCGTATTGTTTTATGCTTCTGAATTCTTGAGGAAACGTTAAATTTGCATACTTATGAACCAATTCAACGCCCTTTATTCGGAGTCGTTTTCGGACCGTCACATCGGACCAAGACAAAGTGATTTGAATGCCATGCTTGCCACCATTGGTGTGACGAGTTTGGATGAGTTGATCGACCATGTTGTGCCTAGTAACATCCGATTGCCAAAAACTTTGAATGTGGATGCGGCGATTAGCGAGGTTGAATTTTTATCGATGCTACGCGAAAAAGCATCCAAAAACAAAATGTACAAGAGCTACATCGGGATGGGCTATTACAATAACCATACGCCAGGAGTGATTTTGCGTAACATCATGGAAAATCCAGGTTGGTATACCCAATACACACCTTATCAAGCAGAGATTAGTCAGGGTAGATTGGAAGCGTTATTGAACTATCAGACGATGGTGATCGACCTTACAGGTATGGAATTGGCCAATGCATCTTTGTTGGATGAGGGTACTGCGGCTGCTGAGGCGATGAATATGTTTTACGGGTTGAACAAGAAGAGCGCTTCGCACAGGTTCTTCGTGGACAATAGTGTATTTCCTCAAACTGTAGATATTTTGGTTACCCGTGCGGAGCCCATTGGCATTGAGATTGTGCGTGGTGATTATAAAACATTTACTCCTGATGCATCATTCTTTGGTGCTTTGGTTCAGTATCCCAATTCACACGGAAGCGTTGAGGATTATAGAAATTTCGTAAACGATTGTAAGGCGGCGAATGTAAAGACTTGCTTTGCTTCGGATTTGATGGCATTGACATTGTTGACCGCTCCGGGTGATTTTGGTGCGGATTGCGTTGTGGGTAACACCCAGCGTTTTGGTGTGCCATTGGGATTTGGCGGACCGCATGCAGCATTCTTTGCAACAAAGGATGAGTTTAAGCGTTCGATTCCGGGTCGTATCATTGGAGTATCTGTGGATGCCGAGGGAAACCGTGCGTTGAGGATGGCCTTGCAAACACGCGAACAGCACATCAAACGTCAGAACGCCACATCAAATATTTGCACAGCGCAAGTGTTGTTGAGCATCATGGCGGGGATGTTTGGCGTATACCATGGCCCAGAGGGTTTGAAGAAAATTGCTCAGCGCATTCACGCATTGGCGGTTTCTTTGGGCGATGCCATCGTAAAATCGGGTAATGGAAATTATAGTTTACAGCACAATCATTTCTTTGATACAATTTTCATCAAAGTACCTCGCGTTGAGACGATTCAAGCATTGGCACTTGCTGAGGAAATTAATTTGAGATATGATAATGGAATGGTTGGAATTTCAGTTGATGAAACAACCACCATGGCCGATGTTGTGAAATTGGTAAGCATTTTTGCTCGTGGGATCGAGAATACGGCCGCAAAACCTGAGGGATCTGTATCGCACAAATTGCCTGCAGCTTTGGTTCGCGAAAGCAATTTTATGTTGCACCCTGTATTCAATCGCTATCATTCAGAGCATGAGATGTTGCGTTACATCAAATCATTGGAGGCCAAAGATTTGAGTTTATGTCATTCTATGATTTCATTGGGTAGCTGTACGATGAAGTTAAATGCCACCACAGAGATGATTCCCGTGACTTGGCCAGAATTTAACAGTTTGCACCCATTTATTCCAATGGATCAGGCGAAGGGTTACATGGAAATCATTGAAGAATTGAATAAAGATTTGAGTGAGATTACCGGTTTCTACACCATGAGCATGCAGCCAAACTCAGGTGCTCAGGGTGAATATGCGGGTTTGATGGTGATTCGTGAATACTTTAAGGACCTAGGTGAATCGCACAGAAATATCGCATTGATTCCTTCCAGCGCACACGGAACCAACCCTGCTTCTGCAGTGATGGCGGGTATGCAAGTGGTGGTATCGCAGTGTGATGAAAACGGAAACATCGATATCGAAGATATTCGTGCGAAGGCTGAACAATACAAAGACAATTTGGCTTGTTTGATGGTTACCTACCCTAGTACACACGGGGTGTTTGAGGCGGCTATTACCGAGTTAACGGATATCATTCACCAATACGGTGGACAGGTTTATATGGATGGTGCGAACATGAATGCTCAGGTGGGATTGACATCCCCTGGTATGATTGGTGCCGATGTATGTCATTTGAACTTGCACAAAACGTTCTGTATCCCTCACGGGGGGGGTGGTCCTGGCATGGGGCCGATTGGTGTTGCCAAGCACTTAGCTCCTTATTTACCAGGTCATGCCGTGGTAAACATGGGACCTGAGAAGGCGATGCATGCGGTGAGTGCAGCTCCTTGGGGCAGTGGAAGCATTTTGTTGATTAGCTACGCTTATATTAAGATGATGGGCGGCGAAGGGTTAACGAATGCCACGAAATATGCCATTTTGAATGCCAACTATATCAAGGCGAGATTGGAATCTGAGTATCCAGTATTGTATAAAGGTGCGAGCGGATTTGCGGCCCACGAGATGATTTTGGATACCCGTAAATTTAAGACCAGTTGCCATGTAGAGGCAGAGGATATCGCCAAGCGTTTGATGGATTATGGCTATCATGCTCCTACCTTGAGTTTTCCAGTGGCGGGAACTTTGATGATTGAGCCTACTGAGAGCGAAAGCAAGGAAGAATTGGATAATTTCTGCGATGTGATGCTGAGTATCCGTGAAGAAATTCGGGAGGTTGAGGAGGGTAAATACTCTCAGGACAACAATGTATTGAAGCATTCTCCACATACGTCTACGGTTGTGATTTCAAACGATTGGGATCGCGAGTATTCACGTGAGAAGGCGGCTTTCCCATTGGATTCTATTCGTTTGGGTAAGTTTTGGCCTACGGTTTCTCGTGTGAACAGCACGGTGGGTGATCGCAATTTGATTTGCGCTTGTATTCCTGTTGAGGCATACGCTGAGGCTGCAGCATCGAATTAATTTGAATTATATTTACGGCGTGATTAAGCGCTGGAAAAATAACATTTTGGAAAGAACTGGGCCATGGGTCTGGTTCTTTCTGGTTTATGCGGTTTGGGGGTTTTTCACGCTCGACGATTATGGGGTGCATTTGGATGAGATTACTCAGCGGACGATTGGGATGGAGAACAACCGATTTTTGACCGGGCGGGTTGGGTTTGATAAGGTAGAGGAGCACAAGTATTTTGGTCCAGTTTGGGAGAGTATGAGTTATTTGGCCGAGCAGGTGGTTTTTTCTGAGCCGATGCGGGTCAAGTTGCTTTTGCGACGGGCCCTATTGTGGTCGTTTTTTATATTTGGCTTATGGCGATTGTATTTGTTGGGCCTCAGGAACAACGGTTGGGGGATGGTGAAGTTGATCGGGCTGAGTTCCACGGTGGATTTTGGTTTGTTGGATGGTACTCAAAAATTGCGATTGCGATGGGGGGCGATGTTACCAGTTTTGATGGTGGCATTGTGGCCGAGGATGTTTGCCGAGGCGCATTACAATACTAAGGATGCGTTGTTTTTTGTGTTGGTATTGTTGGTGGTGGATGGATTGGATAAAGTTTGGCGCCGAAGAATGGCGATTCAACCCATTGATATTAATGGATCCCAAAAGACGGAAGAGAATGCACCGAAGTTGAACAAAGGATTGGATTGGGGATGGATGGGTGTGATGGGGTTGTTGGGTGTGGCGACCACGATACGCATGGGTGGGGTGTTTGTTTTGGGATGGGCGATGCTGTGGCCTGTTTTGCAGGGTCTCAATAATTATAAAGCAGAGGTGAAATCGCCAATTTTGGAAAAATCACCCAGTGTGGTAAATGCGTCCAGCGGATTTATGGTGTTTCAAAAGAGAGATTGGGTCTGGTTGATTTCGGGTCTATTCGCATTCGCAATAGGGTATATCGGCAGTTATCCGTATTTATGGTTTACTGGTTTGGATGGTTTGATGCAAGTGCTGAGTTTTGCATTTAATAACCCATGGCCCAACGGCGCGTTGTTTTTTGGCTCGATGGAGCCCTCGCGATGGTATCTGTTGGGTTGGATGATAACCACGCTCAGCGGATTGATTTTACTGCCTTTGATATTGGGTGGACTGTATGCCATTTGGCGTTACATAAAGGAGGGTTTTGCATGGAAATGGAGCACGGTGAATTTTCTGCTCATCTTATTGCTGAGTTACATCGTTTTTGTGATCGTAAAAATGCCGGTGATGTATGATGCTTGGCGACATTCACTGTTTCTATTGTTACCAGTTGTTGTTTTGTCGACATGGTCCTGGGTTTTCGTATTTGAAAAACTAACTCCGCATATCAAATGGTTAAAACTATGGGTATTTGGAACTTGTATTGCCTTGGTCGGGGGTGTTGTTGGGATTTTTTGCCCGGATGTAGTTGCATTTTTATCCAAGCAGGACGTTCAAGCGCAGAATAAAACGGAATTGTACCTGGAAAGTGATCAAACCCATTTCAATGGATTGGGACAGAAGTTGATAAAACGTTACCCCATGCAGATCGATTACTGGCATCAGACCAATTACCAGGCTTTGCAGTGGGTTGGGGCGCAGTTGCCGCAAGATGGTTCTGCCTTGGTGATCGGTAGGGGCGAATCGTTAATGTTGAACACGATGTTGTTGCCGCCGCCGCTGCAAGGGCGAATTCATTGTATTTCGTCCGAACAGTTAGAGGGTGGATTTTCATTGGATTCCCTAAATGCGCTGTGGCCAAAGGTCAATGCACAATTGAAACCCGGCGATTCGCCGTTTGTACCCATCAAAAGAATCTATTGG
>NSIB01000022.1 GCA_002737625.1 Flavobacteriales bacterium
CCCGCTCTCGAATATTTACAAGCCTCGTTAAAATAGTTGTTGTCTAACATACAATTACCTAAATTGCGGGCAGCACAACAACACTTTGTCAAGCAATAAATACTACCCCATGAAAAAATCACCCCTTTTGTTTGGATTCTTTGCAACATTTACCCTCGCAGCGCAATCCCAAAACAAACCCAACGTGAATACTACCCCATCAGATTCCATCGAAAAACCGATGAACGAAGTGGTGGTCATAGGCTATGCCACGGCAAAAAAGAAAGACCTTACCGGTGCGATGTCGTCAATAAAAGGCAGTGAACTCGTTGCACAACCCGTTCTAACAGCCACCCAAGCACTTCAATCCAAAATGGCCGGTGTACAAATCACCAACTCGGGCGCACCCGGTTCTTCACCCAACGTGAGAATTCGTGGAACCGGCTCGGTAATCGGCGGCGCAGAGCCCCTGTACGTTGTGGATGGAGTAATCACAGACGACATTAGAAACATCAATACCGCCGACATCTTGTCCATTGATGTGCTCAAAGACGCTTCCTCCACCGCCATTTACGGTGTGCGTGCAGCCAACGGTGTGATCCTCATCACCACCAAACGCGGCGGATCCGGCAAACCAAAACTCTCCTACGACGGTTACGCAGGCGTTAAAATGATGGCCAACAAAATCGCCATGGCCCGCCCCGGAACTTTCTCCAATTACTCCAACGAAGCCGCCGGCACCAATGCCATTTTGAAATCTGATATCAATGGCGAAACCGATTGGTTCGAAACCCTCACCCGCCCTGGCAACATGAACAACCACAACCTGAGCATGAGCGGCGGCTCAGAATCTACCTCATACCTCTTCTCGGTGAACTATTTCAATGAAAATGGAATCCTGAACGACAACAACTACGAACGTGTATCAATTCGCTCCAACAACGAATACAGAATCTCCGATCGCTTGAAATTCGGAAACAACATCTCCCTCTCACGCTGGAACTCAAACAACAAACCCTTCAGCTTATTCACAGACGCCTATAACGCCGCACCCATATACAACGCCAAAAACGAAGATGGCACCTACGGCTTTACCACACTGAGCGATGTGGGCAACCCCCTGGCAAAACTCGAATATACCGATGATAAAACTTGGGGCAATCGCTTCATGGGCAACTTTTTCACAGATATTTACTTAAAGAAAAACCTGAAATTCAGAAGTTCTTACGGGCTTGATTACGACAACAGTAGCGGCGCCAACTACCAACAGAGATTTCGCGTTTCTCCCACCCAAAAATACGATACCACCACCCTCACACAGAGCGAAACAGAGCGATACCGCTGGATCTGGGACAATACCCTCACTTATTCACCCACCCTCAAAAAAGGACACGGTGTACAGATTTTGGCCGGACATACTGCAGAGAGATATGATGGCTTTGAGCAATCTTTCCGTTTAGACGGTGTACCAACAGGCAAACAATACCGATACCTAAATACGGGAAGAGATCCCATCCAAGGCATCATCAATTACCAAAGACCCATCGCCGACTACGGCCGAAGAGAATCATACTTGGGACGTGTGAGCTACAACTACCAAAGTAAATACATGCTGAATGCTTCTTTCAGAAGAGATGGATCATCCAAATTCCCGATCCAAAATCGCTGGGGCAATTTCCCATCAGTGGGTTTGGGATGGATGGTGAGCAACGAAAACTTCATGAAGAATTTTCGCACCATCACTTCCCTCAAAGTAAGGGGCAGTTGGGGCAGAGTGGGCAATGACCGCATCAATCCTTCCGAATTTGTAACGTTGTTGAGCACAGGCCTCAGCGCAGTTTTTGGCGATCAAGTGGTTTTTGGATCTACCATCGCCGAAATCAAAGACCCCAACCTCAAATGGGAAACCACCGAAGAGATCGATTTGGGTATTGATTTTGAGGCGATGAACGGACACATTGCGGGCGTAATTGATATTTACAACAAGAAAACCATTGGCGCATTGTTCAACATCCCACTGCCAGGTGGATTGGGCGATAACAACAACTCCATGCTCACCAATGCCGCCGATATCCTGAATCGAGGTCTTGAAGTTTCGCTTCGATACAACAAGAACAGCAAAGGCAAATTTAATTATAGCTTGGGTGTGAATGCCACCTTCAACCACAACGAAGTATTGGGACTCGGCAATGGTTTGCCCACAAATTTTGGCAGCTTGCGCAACGGAGAATTTGCAACACGCGTGGCCACCGGACAAGCCATCGGAAGTTTCTGGGTATACGAAACCCAAGGCGTTTTCCAAACCCAAGCCGAAGTAGACGCAGTGCCGCATTTCTTGGGCACTCAACCCGGCGATTTCAAAGTCATCGACCAAAACAAAGATGGCAAAATCAATGATTTAGACAGGATTTACTTAGGATCTTACCAACCCAAGTGCTTCATGGGAATGAACGGCAGTTTCAAATATTCCAATTGGGATCTAAACATCGACCTGTTGGGGAACTTTGGCAACAAAGTCTTCAATGGCAAGAAAACCGTGAGATACGGGGGCAATTACAACATCGAAAAAGCCGTGGCCGATGCCCGTTGGACCCCCACAAACGGAACCAACACCGCACCCCGCGCCTTCAACGGTGTGCCCAAACCCACAGATTATTTCGTGGAAAGCGGCAGCTTCGTGCGACTCAACAACCTAACCATCGGGTACAACCTACCTGCCAAAATCGCCAAAAAATCCAAAGTACAAGGCTACAGGTTCTTTGTCACCGCACAGAATGCATTCACTTGGAAAAAATTCAGCGGATTCAGCGCAGAACTGCCCGGCAATCCCGCCGATGCAGGTATCGAACTCGATATTTATCCAACATCATCCACCTTCCTCACCGGTTTATCCATCCAATTCTAACCCAAGCAATCACATCGTATGAAAACACATTTCAACACGGCGAAAACCTTTACCTTGGGCGCAATGGCCATCTGCACCCTCAGCATTACCATGATGGGATGCAGGAAAGACTTCCTCAATGAAACCCCCAGGGTACAAACCCCAGACGATTACTTCAATTCCAATACCAACGCGGCACAAGAATTGGTTACCGCCATCTACTCCAAATTGTACGATTGGCAACAACACGGATTTTCGTGGATAGGCATTACATCCATCGCCTCAGACGAAGGGGAAAAAGGCAGCGATCCGGGTGATACTGGATCAGACAAAGACCAAATGGACAAACTCAGTTGGTCGCCCACCGCCATCAGCTTTGGCGAAGTGTGGGAATCCAATTTCGAAGGTATCGCCAGGGCAAACAAAGCCATTGATTTACTACCAACGATCGACATTGGTACCGCCCAAAGAGACCAACTCATTGGTGAATCTCGCTTTTTGCGGGCCTATTTCTACTGGAACCTCGTAAGAAGTTTCGGCGGGGTACCACTAATCCCTAAAGTGCCAAAAACCGCAGCAGAAATCGAAGCGCTCAATTACAGGGCTACTGCGGACCAAATTTACGATTTCATTGATGCCGACCTAGAATTTGCCGCGGCAACTTTGCCTGCGTCACAGCTATCTACTCAAACCGGACGAGTTACATCAGGTGCGGCAAAAGCCCTGTTGGCAAAATCGTCGCTGTACCGCAAACGCTATGGCAAGGCAGAATCACTGTGCGCCGAAATCATCGCTTCAAATACCTACTCATTGTATGCCGATTACAGCAAACTCTTCCGCGAAGTGGGTGAATTTTGCAGCGAATCCATCTGGGAAATCAATTGCAAAAGCACAGCACCTGCCAAGGCCATCGAAGGCTACTTCGTGGTTCAAGCTCCCCGTGGAACAGGGGGTTTGGGGTGGGGATTCAATACCCCAACAGCCACGCTCATTGCGGCATTTGAAACGGGCGATGTCAGGAAAACGTCTACTTTCTTCTCTCGGGGCGATGTGCTTTGGGATGGATATGTTTGCAACAATGCAGCACCCAATGCATACTACAACTACAAAAGCTATGTATCCCAAACCATGGAAAGTTGGGGAAACAACGATTGGCTCGCCAACAAGAATTTACGCGTTTTGCGCTATGCCGATGTGCTATTGATCCACGCCGAAGCCGCCAACGAAAATGGCAAAACCGCCGATGGCATCAAATCACTCAATTTGGTGCGCACCCGTGCAGGCCTTCCCAATACCACCGCCACCTCGCAGACCGAAGTTCGCGAGGCCATCTACAAAGAACGATTTGTAGAGTTTGCCATGGAACACGATCGCGTGTTTGATCTGCGCCGACAAGGTAGAGCCGGTTCTGTGATGAGAACCCATGGTAAAAACTACATTGACGGGGTACATGATTTGTATCCCATTCCTCAGCGACAAATCGACCTCAGTGGTGGTAAAATGACGCAAAACCCCGGATATTAACAAAACAAACCCTAATATTGTATCAAAATGAAAAAAATGAAATTATTCCCATTGGCAGTGCTTTTCGCAGCCTCTGCCCTCACATTTACCTTTACCTCTTGCGACGAAGACAACGACGACGAAGACAACAATGCCAGCGGCTACAAAGCCTCTGACGACGTGGCTTCTGCCAACTTGGTGGCCAAGTTTTCATTCGAAAACAACGTAGATGATACCAAAGGCAACATCACTGGCGGTACATCTTCTGGAACTAGCTTCATCGCCGGCGCCAAAGGCCAAGCCTGGAAAGGCAATACCAACGGCTACGTGTTGTATACCGGTGTAAGCTCTGCCATCAGTGGCTTGCAATCTGTAACTATCTCTTCTTGGGTGAAAACCTCTTCCCATACCGATGGTGCTGAATCTTGGTTCCAATTGTTGAACGATTCTAACTGGATCGGCAACTTATTCATTTTACAAGAGAACGGTGCCGCTGGCAGTGATTCTATACGCGTCAAATTCACTATGAATAATTGGAACGCAACTGCATGGAAGGAACAATGGACCGAATTGGGTGGTGAAAACCGCATCAAAATTGGCAACGATGAATGGCACCATGTGGTTTGCTCTTACGATGCAGCTACCTCAAAGTTGGCTGTTTACGTGGATGGCGACAAGCGTAATTTGCCTGCCAACGTAACCGACAAATACCAAGACGACCCCACCAAAGGTGGCGCTCCATTGGGCAACTTGGCGTTTAAGAATGCCACCAAATTCGTTTTTGGTTGCTACAAACAGAACTTGCCAGGTGGTGCTCCAGATAGTTGGATGAAGAACTACGATGGTGGTTTGGATGAATTCCGCATCTACAGCAAAGCATTGGCCGATGCCGATGTAAAAGCCTTGTACGACTTGGAAAAAGCCGGAAAATAATCCTACCTCAACCCTTTTGCTTTGCTGGCCCATTCATTCCTTGAATGGGCCAGCTTTTTTTGGAAAAAATTTGCCCCGGAATGCCATAAAACAAAGGAGTTTTCGTAATTTAGAATCTTTAAACATCATGGCATTTTTCCTTCGCTTCGCTCCCCTGCTTTTCGCACTGTCTATGGCGATATTCACCGCTTCCTGCGAGGAGGAAACCCCACCACCCGTGGCCAAACCCAACGGCATCATGCTCACCGTGTTTCACATCAACGATGCCCCCACCAGCGGAAAATCCAACGGCATCCCCCTCAACTCAACCTTTACCCTCTACTTCTCCAACGCCCTCGATACCCTCTCGGCCAAAGAACACATCGCCGTAAAAGAAAAAGGCTACGACCCCATCGCCCTGAATTACCAGTTCTTCAAAGGCGATAGCGCCGTAAAACTCATTCCCAAAACCACCCTAAAAACCGGCACCGGATATGTAGTCGCCATCAACACAGCCCTCAAATCCAAAGTGGGCACAAACCCTGCCTACTATGTGGGCATCTCTGTGGGGACAATGATGGATACCACCGACAAATTTCCCCGCATCTCAGACGAAGCCCTGCTGGATAGCATCCAATACAATACCTTCCAATACTTCTGGAATTATGCCCACCCCAACAGCGGCCTCGCCCGTGAACGAAATACCTCAGGCGACCTCGTTACTTCTGGGGGCTCTGGTATGGGCATCATGGCCATCATCGCAGGCATCAGCCGCGGATTCATCACACGCGCCCAAGGCCTCGCCCGCATCCAAAAAATGACGAACTTCCTCCAAAACACCGCCCAAACCTTCCACGGCGCCTACCCCCATTGGCTCGATGGAAACAACGGCAAAGTCATCCCCTTCTCTAGCGATGATAACGGGGGCGACCTCGTAGAAACCTCCTACCTCATCCAAGGACTACTCACCGCAAGGGCCTATTTCGATCAATCCAGTACCGATGAAACCCAACTTCGCAACAACATCACTGCCATTTGGGAAAACGTAGAATGGGATTGGTACACCAAAAGCAATAGCGGTTCGCTCTACTGGCACTGGAGCCCCTCACTCGGGTGGAAAATAAACATGCCCATCCGCGGATGGAACGAATGCCTCATCACCTACGTACTCGCCGCTAGCAGTCCCACCCACCCCATCAACCTTGCCACCTACCAAAAAGGATGGGCAAACAACGGCAGCATGAAAAACGGCAACAGCTTCTACGGATTTCAACTGCCACTGGGTGAAAACCTCGGCGGCCCGCTCTTCTTCTCACACTATAGCTTTCTTGGGCTAGACCCCCGCGGACTCAGCGATGCCTACGCCAACTACGAAACCCAAACCACCAATCACAGTAAAATCAACCACGCCTACTGCAAGGCCAATCCGCGACAGCATTATGGCTATTCCGACCAGTGTTGGGGACTCACCGCGTCCGACAACAATTCCGGTTATAGCGCCCATTCGCCCAACAACGATCTCGGCGTGATATCACCCACAGCGGCACTCAGCTCCATGCCATATACCCCCACAGAATCCATGAAAGCCGCCCGCTTTTTCTATTACAAACTTGGCGATAAAATATGGAGAACCCAAGGCTTCACCGATGCCTTCAATCTCAATGTGGGCTGGTTCGCCACCTCCTTCTTGGCCATCGACCAAGGTCCGATCGTGGTTATGATCGAAAACCACCGCTCTCAACTGCTTTGGAAAACATTTACCTCAGACACTGAAGTGAAAGCCGGACTCAAAAAACTCCAATTCACGGCCCCCTACCTGTAATTTCACCATGGCCCAAACCTGTTATAACCACATAAACCACCCAGTTACCCCCAAACAACATTTGGCGCGGATTACAGCCAAATTATTCCGGGCCATCGCCTCAGCCCTTTTGCTGTTCGGCAGCTGTCGCCAAGTTCAAGCGTTTTCAGCCACACCGCCAAACCCCATCCAAGATAGCATCCTCATGGATTCTGTCCAAAAACAAACCATTCAATACTTCTGGCAATTTGCCCACCCCACCTCTGGATTGGCCCGCGAACGCAGCAACGTCGCCTACGATTATGGCAACGAAGTGGTCACCACCGGCGGATCCGGCATGGGCTTTATGGCGCTCATCGTGGGTGTGGAACGCGGATGGCTAAAGCGCGAAGAAGTGGTCGCCCACCTACTCAAATCCTTGAAATTCCTGGCCAAAGCCGACCACTACCACGGCATCTTCCCACACTGGCTCAACGGCGAAACCGGAAATACCATCCCCTTCTCCCGCAAAGACGATGGCGGGGATTTAGTAGAATCAGCCTACCTCTTCCAAGGATTGCTCTGCGCACGGGCCTATTTCAATCAAACATCAGCCCAAGAAACCGAACTTCGCAATCGCATTACCTGGCTGTGGAGCGACTGCGAATGGAACTGGTATACCCAAAACCAAAACAACCTATACTGGCACTGGAGTCCCAACAACGGCTGGAGCATGAAGCACAAAATTCAAGGTTGGAACGAATGCCTCATCGCCTACGTCATGGCTGCCTCCCACCCGCGTTTCGCCATCTCCCCCAAAGTCTATCACAAAGGATGGACCGCCGGCAATCACTTCAAAAATGGCAAAACCTACCTCGATGTCACCCTCCCGCTGGGCTTCGATTACGGTGGACCGCTCTTCTTCTCACACTACAGCTTTTTGGGTTTGAATCCCATCGGACTCAAAGACCGATACGCCAATTATTTCGAGCAAAATGTGGCCCATACCCTCATCAATTACAAACACTGTCAAGAAAATACTCTAAAATTCAAAGGATACGGCCCTGGATGCTGGGGATTAACCGCCTCGGACAATCATTTGGGCTATGCAGCGCACTCGCCAACCGAAGATTTAGGGGTTATTTCTCCCACCGCAGCCCTGTCCGCCATGCCCTATTTACCTGAACAAAGCCTCTCTGCCCTGCGCAATTTCTTTGATGTGGATTCGATGCGATCGCTCTTCCCCCCTGGTGACACAACCCGTGCATCCGCCCTGAACAATGGCAGCGGCAGTGCCAACCGATACGTTAATACTCAGCCAAATGAAAATCCAATTTGGGGACCCTACGGCTTCCGCGACGCCTTCTGCGCCAAAGAAAACTGGGTCGCCAACAGCTACCTCGCCATCGACCAAGGTCCGATCGTTGTCATGATCGAAAACTATCGCTCTGGCCTGCTTTGGAACCTATTTATGAGCATTCCCGAGATCCAACACGGACTCAAAACCCTAGATTTTACATCGCCCCATATCAAACCTTAACCCCTCAGCTACACAGTACATGTCACGCATACTCACAACTCTGATCGCCCTCAGCGCAACCACCTTCGCGGTAGCACAGTCTACCAAAACCAAACCTGCAAAAACCGCCAGCACCGCCAATACAGCCGCTTCGCAGAGCGTTAATCGGTTGAACTTTCCAGATACCATCGGTATGCACAAGTACGTGTCGGACCTCATGGCCAAAATGACTTTGGAGGAAAAAATCGGGCAGTTGAACCTACCCACGGTGGGATTTGATGTAACCGGACCGGTGCTGTCGAAAGACGTGGAAGGCAAAATCCAAAAAGGCATGGTGGGAGGCGTTTTCAACACCTTCACCCCGGTGGCCGTGCGCAAACTGCAGCAAAAAGCGATCAAAGAAACCCGCCTCGGCATACCGCTGTTGTTTGGGTTTGATGTGATACACGGACATCGCACCATATTCCCCATTCCCTTGGGATTGAGCTGTACCTGGAACATGAATTTGGTGGAACAAACCGCCAAAGTAGCCGCCGTGGAAGCCACCGCAGACGGACTCAATTGGACCTTTTCGCCCATGGTAGACATCGCCCGGGATCCGCGTTGGGGAAGGGTGAGCGAAGGCGCCGGTGAAGACCCCTATTTGGGTTCAGCCGTGGGTGCAGCCATGGTAAAAGGCTACCAAGGACAACAACAATTCCAACTCAATCAACCCAACAACATCTTGGCTTGCGTGAAACATTTCGGATTGTATGGCGCCGCAGAAGCTGGTCGCGACTACAACACCGTGGACATGAGTACCTATAAAATGTACAACGACTATTTTCCGCCGTATAAGGCTTGCATAGACGCCGGCGTGGGCTCAGCAATGGCATCGTTCAACGACATCAACGGCACCCCCGCAACCTGCAACCGTTGGCTGCTGACCGATGTTTTACGGAAAGAATGGGGCTTTAACGGCATGGTGAGTACGGATTATACGGGCATCGCCGAACTCATCAACCACGGCATGGGCGATGAAGCCACTGTGGCAAAGCGATCGCTCTGGGCGGGGTCCGACATGGATATGGTCTCTGAATTGTTCCTCAACAAACTACCCGAACTCGTAAAACAAGGCCAGGTGTACGAATCCACGGTGGATTTGGCCTGTCGTAGAATTTTGGAAACGAAATATCGTTTGGGATTGTTCCAAGACCCATACCGCAATCTCAACGACAAAGCCCCAGCGCAATATCACCTGTCCAACGCACACCGCGATGTGGCGTATCAAGCGGCGGTAGAGTCGTTTGTATTGCTTCAGAACGGACAGGGGGCACTCACCAAACCGGCTGAAGGCGCGGCTTTCGAAACCAAAGCATCCGCAAACCTTTTGCCCTTGAACCAAGGCGCGAAAATCGCATGGATTGGCCCGTTCATCAAAGACAAACGCAACCTCATCGGCAACTGGAGCGGCGCGGGCGATCACCAAAAAGCCATCAGCTTGTGGCAAGCTTTACACGAGGGCGCAAAATGGGAAGGTCAACCTATACAGGGCGATATACGTCAGTTCGATGATCTACCCAAAATAAGCATCGACAACCGAAATCTGGCTGGCGAAAACGATAATCAATATGCTTTGGGATGCAACATACTCGAAGAACCTGCTTTAATCGCTCGATTGAACGAACACGGTGGCATGATTGAAAAATCAGAAAAATCGCCCGAAACCTTGATTAAAGAAGCCGTGGCGGTGGCACAAAAATCCGATGTGGCGGTGGTATACCTCGGTGAAACCTTCGGCATGAGCGGCGAAGCTGCCAGCAGAAGCAACATCAAACTGCCCGAAAACCAGAAAGCCCTATTGCGCGCATTGGCCGCCACCGGCAAACCCCTCGTACTGTTGGTCATGACCGGCCGCCCCTTGGATTTGAGCGAGGAAGTGGGCTTGGCTACATCCATCTTGGTGACATGGTTCCCCGGTACCCAAGCGGGCATGGCTGTGCGCGACGTGCTGTTTGGTGAAATATCGCCCAGTGGGAAATTGACGATGACGTTTCCGCGGTCGGTTGGACAAGTTCCTATCTATTACAATGCTAAAAACACGGGCCGTCCGTTCGACGAAAAGCAAAAGTACACCTCGAAGTATTTGGACATCGCGAATTCGCCATTGTTTGCTTTCGGACATGGATTGAGCTACGGAACCACGGGGTTGGGCTGGGGCGATGGCAGTCTAAACAACGATACGTTAACGTTGGATGCAACCCAAGCGAATGCCCAGGTGCAGTTTGTTATTGCCGCTGAAAATACTGGTGGGATGGCCCATTCGGAAACAATTCAGCTTTATACGCATCAGCGCAGCGCCACATTCACCAGACCATTAAAGGAGTTGAAAGGCTTCCAGAAGATTGCGTGGGCTGTTGCCGCGAACAACCCCACAACGAACAATCTCTCAGCAACAAAACAACCCGTGACTTTCACGTTGGGCGCCAAGGATTTGTCGTATTTCGATGAAGCTGGAAAACCCCTGTTGGAGGCTGGACTGTACGATGTTTGGATCGGTACTGCGTCAGACCAACTGCCTTTTCATAAGGTAGTTAAGTTAGTTCTGTCGCATTAATTCGTTTTAAAAAAAAGATAGGTAATTTCATAGTCTAATAATTAGGAATTATGTTCAAGCACCATCGTTAATGCAAATAATTCATCATGCCAATAAGCAACGCACTAAGGCCTAATAGCTGAAGTCCTGCGCCAATGTATACCGAACGCAAATACTCGGCGGGAAGGTCCATTTTGCGCAATTTGGCAATACTCAAACCCTGACTCGTAACGATATACATCATCAATAATATAAAATATCCCACCATTGGATCGTAACCCAAATCTTTCAGATAATCCAACCACTTTGTATAACCCAAAACCAAATAGACTCCAACGATGCAGAACAAAATATACATCCCTACAATCCTCATCTTTGAAAATGATGCCATCACAAAGCCCAATTGCTCATGACTTAAGGTCTTCATTCCTCGCTCCTTCACTGTTCTACCCAAAAAGGTGGTTAAAATCATCACCCCCAATCCCGCGTAAAAAATCATCTCTGAATTCATGGCGGCAAGTTACATCGAAGTTGATTTACTTTGAGAAAACAAAAACAATTTGCATCCCAAACTTCAATGGTTACTTGCCGTGATGGGCAAAAATCAATTATTGAACCACCAACTGAACACCACTCAAAGTAGCAGCAGTTTTGATCGAAACATGGTAGATCCCTTGGGCCAAACCAGAAATATCAATCGACTGATTGGGTTCCACATTATATAATGTCTTTACCAAAATTCCAGTGGTGGAATAGATAGCAATCTCATCCAAAGGGGTTTCACAATTTAACGTAACCGTCTTGTTTGATGGATTTGGATACAATGTCACAACTGGCTTCACACTCGATTTAGAAACTGCCGCAGCGGTTTTGCTGAAATAAACATTGTCTATGTAAATCACACCTGAACCCGTTGGCGTTCCGCTTAATATCAACTGTGAAAGATGACTTGAACTTTTCAAACCGGTAAAATCAGACATAGGAATTTTGTATGAATTCCAAGCCTTTTGCGTTGGATTCGAAAAAGATACCTCATGCTCTGTATCATCTCCACCACCATAAGCATTGTTGGCTCCAAAATCAACCCATTTTATTTTGAATTGCGTCATGTTTGGGGTCCAAGCATCGATGTTAAAAAACGACATTCCGCTGGCATTGATTGCATTTACACCGGTAGATTCTATACCTACAAAGTTTAGACTAGAATATTTTTTTGTATCATCTCCAGCAACGGTAATATCTTCCAAGTTACCTAAAGACCAATCGGTGTGCCATGTGTTTACAGCCACATTGCTATACGATTTGCTGAACATAGAAATCACATTTGCGGCAGCAGCCGTTGGAGTAGGTGCAGCAACCATTGGCACATCCAAAGCAGGTCCTGAACTTTCAAAACGGATATTATCTACATAACAAATGTTATCCGCACTCCTAGCCGGTGTTGTTGCAAAATCTGGAAAAATAATTATTTGATCGTTCGATTCTCCGATGCGTTTGCTGAAATCAAAAACCAACTCTTCCCAAGCCCCTGTGGTGGTGTTTGCAACTTTGATTTCTCCGGTTGATGCGCTTGATGCCGATGCAAACTTGATCCCAACATCGCTCTTCACCGATTTCCAAACAAGCATCTTCACGATACAATTGCTCGCACTTAAGGTGAATGTGCCGATATCAGAGCCATGCTTACTCTCAAAACCCGCCCATGGCTGGCCCGCTTTCTTGGCCGTAAATTTTGCCACCTTTGCCGATACGTTGAGTCCCGACGAACTAGGATTCGCTACAATCTCAACCGCAGGATTGGCATCGTTTTCAAAAGTAGTCCATGTAAAAGCTGCTCCATTGCCTGAGGTTTCAAAATCAATGGGGGATTTTTGGGCTGATAAGCCAGTTACTGCTGCAATCGTTACGGCAGAAACAATGAGTAGTTTTAGTGTTTTCATCTGGGAAATGGCTAAGCCATCTAAACAAAGGTAGGTTATGTTAATTGTAAATTATACAATAAGTAAAAATTAATCGTAAATCATGAGGAACAAAACCAAAAAGAACAAATTATCTTTGAGACACCATTTTCCAATGGCCACCCGTTTGGGAAGGTTTGGGCGATTCGATGAAAACCGTGAACAATGAATTGGCAAGAGAAAGTTTGGGCTTACTCATCTGTTCTTTTATAGCAATATTGCAATATGTAATTATTATTCGAAAAAGAATTTCTTAACACATATCTTATGATTCGACCAGCAATCTCCATGATTTTAGCGATTTCGCCCATTTTTATGACACCTGAAATTCCTTGGAGCAAATCTAAATCAGGTGGTGGGGTAATCGTCTATACCCGTCCGGTTGTTGGCTCGGACATCAAAGAAATCAAAGCCACATTTGAATTGTCTTGTTCTCTGAATTCGGCTGTGGCTTGTGTAACCGATATCGCCAATTATCCCAAATGGATTTATGCCACCAGTGAATCAAGGGTGTTAAAAGTCACCAGCCCAACGGAATTTTCAATTTATCAAAGAATCAACACGCCTTGGCCACTCGACGATCGAGACATATGTGGCAATTATGTAATGAAACAGGACCCCACCACCTTAGACGTCAATATCACTACCCATGCCGAGCCCAAGTTGGTTCCGAACAAAGCGGGTGTTGTGCGCATCCAATTCAATCGCACCATTTGGAATATCAAGCCAATGGCAAAAAACAAATTGCATTGTGAGTATTTTATCACCTTTGATCCCGGAGGAACAGTGCCCGCATGGATGATTAATTTATTCATCTCGGAAGGACCATATAGCAGCCTCACTAAACTCATTCAAGAGGTCAAATTGCCCAAATACGCCAATATCAAACACAGTTGGATTAAAGAAAAGCACCCATAATCCTGCCTTTAGGGTTCAAATAGTCGCATTAACCACCCGAGGGTTCATCACCCAAAACCAAAGTGGGGCAACCAAACTCAGCACCATCATTCCTGGGTAACCCGTGGGCATCTGAGGCGCATTGGACAAGCTCTGTAAAGTCTGATATTTCTTATGCGATTTTGCATGATGGTCCGAATGCCGCGATAATTCAAATAAAATGAGTCGGCCAATCAAATGATTGCTATTCCATGAATGTTGCTCACTTACAATCTCATAATATCCGTTTGATAGCTTTTTTCGCTGTAAACCGTAATGTTCGATATAATTGATGGTCTCCAAAAAGATGCCTCCCATAAACGCTGCTCCCCAAAACATCAACATGCTTTGTAAGCCAAAGAAACCATAAATCAGCATTAAAATTGATAGCTGTATTACCTGAAACTGCAACATTTCGTTACGCCATGAAAACCAACGGTATCCCAAACGAGACAAACGCTCTCTTTCAAGCGCCCATGCCGAGCACCACGTCTGCCACATCGAACGAAACCAAAATAGATAAACCGTTTCATTCATTCGAGCGGTAGAAGGATCTTCGCTTGTACCCACATGCTTGTGATGTCCGCGATTGTGTTCGATGAAAAAATGCATGTACAACGAAGTACTCAACAGCACTTTCGCTAAAAATTGCTCCCATCGGTTATTGCGATGACCCAATTCATGGGCCACGTTGATTCCGAAACTACCGCAAATGATTCCCATAGAAATAATCTTGCCGATGCGTTCGAACCAACTGATATCTTCCCAGGCATTGCTCGACAATGAACAGTATAATATTACAAAACCCAGTTGGATAGGTACAATCACATAGAGCATCCAATCATATAGGCGATCTTTTTTACGCAATTCCAACTTGTCCTCATCCAATTCCACATCCCTTATACCCAATAAAAATTCAGCGGCTGGGATAATAAGAAAGACGAAAAACACCCCAAACCAACACCACATACCATTGCCTAATAAGGACAAAAGCACGGCTACGGCGGGAACATAGGTCGTAAAATATTTGAGTGCGCGCATTGTCTAACAATTATACAAAAAAATCACAATTTAGAGAAATATAATTCTCGCTTATAATTCATCAAGGGAATTGGCAGAAATGCCATAATCAATTTTGACCAGCCAAATTCTATTAACAATTTATTAATATTTAATTATTGTTTATTTAACTCTATACAAACATTGTGTTAAGCAATTTTGCATCACGTTACATTTACATATCATTTAACTAACTTGTGCAAAACACTATTTTAACAGTCGCATATTTTGTCGTCCTCTCAGCCTCGGCAAAAATCAGCTCATTTGAGCCATTAACTGATTCAACAAAAACACTCAAAGTGTCAGAAAAACCGGCCTCCAAACACTGGTATGAATCCCTGCAAATGCGCGGCTATACCCAAGTGCGCTACAACCGTTTGGGCGAAACCAACCCCAACTTAAAATGTGAACAATGCGATCGCTACTGGGGCAACAACCAAGGTGTAGGTATCCGCAGAGCACGTTTGATCATCTACGGTCAAGTTCATCCCCGCGTTTACTTATACTTCCAAACCGATGCCGCCAACACCGTAGGTACAGGCATGCAATACCTTCAAGTTCGCGACCTATACTTCGATTACGGACTCGATAAAAAAAATGAATTCCGCCTCCGTTTCGGGCAGAGTAAAGTACCTTTCGGTTTCGAAAACTTGCAAAGCAGTCAAAACCGTTTGCCACTAGATCGTGCAGATGCAACCAATTCAGCTGTGGCCAACGAGCGCGACATGGGCTTATTTTTTATGTGGGCGCCCAGCAAAACCCGTAAACTCTATTCAGACCTCATCAAAGAGAACTTGAAAGGCTCAGGGGATTATGGGGTATTTGCATTTGGCTTTTACAACGGTCAAGTTGCCAACAAGCCCGAGCTTAACAACAACCGTCACATGGTTGCTCGATTAAGCTACCCCATCGCCATCGGCAAACAACTCATCGAACCCGGTATCGCCGCATATAAAGGCGTTTTCACTTTGGCGTCTGACCAGTTAACCAAAAGCGTAAAATTCACGAAAGCATCTACTCTGATGAACAACTTACAACCCGATGCCAGCTACCTCGACCAACGTGTGAATGCCCAATTCGTGGTCTATCCCAAGCCCTTCGGTATACAAGCAGAGTATAACATTGGTGTGGGACCCCAATTCAACCCCGCAACGGACTCCATCGAAACCCAAAAACTTCAAGGAGGATATGCCACATTCTCTTATAAGATGAACACAAAAGAAGGCAGTGTGATTCCTTTCGTACGCATCCAAAAATACAGCGGCGGCAAGAAGCAAGAATTGGATGCCCGCAGCTACAAAATACAGGAATTGGAAATCGGTACCGAGTGGCAAATCAACAAGAATTTTGAATTGACCGCCATGTACACCACATCGCACAGAGAGTTCTTGGATTATGCCAAACAAACCAACGACCAAAAAGGACGATTGATCCGCATCCAAGTACAAATGAACTTCTAATCCTTTACTTTCGCGTCTATGGAATATCGTAGACTTGGAAAATCTGGATTGCAAATTTCTGAATTGAGCTTTGGCAGTTGGATTACTTTTGGAAATCAAATCAATGATGGGGTTTCTGAGCGATTGATGGATATCGCCTATGAGGCTGGGGTGAATTTCTTCGATAACGCCGAGGTATACGCCGCAGGGGAATCGGAAAAAGTTATGGGCCAGATTCTCAAAAAGAAAAACTGGTCGCGCGATTCCTACATCGTCAGTTCAAAAGTGTTTTTTGGCGCCGGACCCAAAGTCCCCACCCAACGGGGTCTAAACCGTAAACACATCGTTGAAGCATGTAATCAAGCCCTAAAACGCCTAAAGGTAGACTACCTAGATTTGTATTTCTGTCACCGCCCCGACAAACAAACACCCATCGAGGAAACCGTTTGGAGCATGCACCAACTCATCATCGCTGGAAAAATTCTCTATTGGGGCACCTCCGAATGGAGCGCCCAAGAAATCATGGAAGCACATATGGTTGCCCAACGCTATAACCTCATCGGCCCCGTGATGGAGCAACCTCAATATAACATGTTGGTGCGCGACAAAGTAGAGGTGGAATACGATCAGATATACAAAACCGTTGGCTTGGGAACAACCATCTGGAGTCCCCTCGCTTCGGGTTACCTCACCGGAAAATACCTCAATCAACCCCCATCAGAATCACGCCTAAATCGCGCCGAACTCGGTTGGCTTTCAGAAAAACTCTTGCAAGAAAACAACCGTAAAATCGTTGGCGAACTGGTGGAATTTGCAAAAGAAATTGGCGTTTCGATGCCCCAACTCGGTGTGGCTTGGTGCCTCAAAAACCCGAACGTGAGTACGGTTATTCTGGGCGCTACCAAAACAGAGCAACTCGAAGAAACCCTGAAATCAACTGAAATCCTGCACAAACTCTCCCCTGATGTGATGGAACACATCGAAACCATCCTTAAAAACAAACCCCAACACCCGCAATACTAACTGTGGCATAAGGTTTGCACATTTGGCGCGAATGAAATTTCGTGGTCCGCTACTGATGTCAACTGTTTTCCTAAGCCTTCTCGCTTGGATCGGTGCATCGAACGCAGACCCCATAGAAAAAGCACTCAAACTCATTCGCATTTCCTCCAAATCCGCCAAATCGATATCCAAACTCCGAAAATCTTCGGTACCGAAAGATACAAATCACACATCAGAAGATATCGCTCAACTCAATCAACAAGAAGCGGCACTCATTTTATTCAAAAGGCGATTCACTAAAGACAGCATAAATCCTGTGCTTTATCACGCCCAAGCACTGCTGCCAAACAACAAAGAATCCGATGCACAGCTCCATCTAGCCTTAACGGCAATGCAATATTGGGGAACGCCCACAATCAGCAAAGCGGGGAAAAATAAAACGGATGAAGTTTGGAAAAAATACCAAAATAAATACGGCCTAAACTATAGAAATACAGATTCATTACTGTTCGATATTACTCAGATCTGGTGGACACAAATGCCCAATTATAATTTGGAGCGCGCCGGAAAATTATTGCATGAAATCGAGTTCAATCACGAACGCATTTTCAACTATCAAATTGCCATCCAACGCATCGAAGATCAGACTTTTAATCAAACGGTAGCCAAATTAAAAACGCCACCCGACACTGCATTCCACGCACCCAAATTTGAATCGATCGCACTCAAATCACATCATAAACTCATTGAATTTCAGAAAGAATATATCGAAAGATTGGAATTTGATTCCTTGATGCATTCCCGCGATATCCAAGCCTTATCAGCCCGAAGATCTCAATTGCTAAAAATCAAAAAGCCCGCCCAACAGGTGAAGCAAATGATTCAGCAAGCGGAAGATACTCTCGTTCAATGGGAATATGAATTGGCTTGCAGCGAGGACCAAGAGTACAGCTATCTGCGCTTCCTGAAATCTTACCCAAAAGCACCCCAAAAGAATTCGATCCTGCAAAAATTGGATGCGATGGCTTTTGAACGTGCCCAACAAATAAATACCGTTGAGGCCTATGAAAGTTACCTCAAAAACCAGCCCCAGCCGCCAATTGGAATTCAAGATCTGACGATGCGGGCACAGTTCCTACTTCGAGCCCTTACCGTGATTCCCGTCCCCTTTGCCCACACAAACAAAGACGGTTTTTACTTCGCCGATTCGTTCACTGGACAACCTTGGATGGAATTGGACTACAAAATGGCCTACCCATTTGCCCTAAATAACAACAAATCGCAGTTCGTTGAAAACGGCTCCACCCTAATCCCTGGATGTGCCTTGGTCATGCGTACCGATACCTTTGGATTGATAGAATACAGTTACATCACCAAAGACGGAAAACCCTTTACGAAAAACAATTACGAAACGATTTATCAGTTTAGTAGCAGTATGGCCTTTGTTCAACGCGGCGGGAGATGGGGCATACTCAACTACCGAGGCAAGGAAATTTTACCCTGCAAATTCGAAAATCTACGATACGATACCGCAGCCCATCGCGGTGCGCTAAAAACCAACAAAAAATGGGCGCTCTTCAATGAATCAGGAAAGCTAATCACCCCGCCAAAATACGATGCAATTGGTTTTGAAACCTGGGAAAATGAACCCACCGAATCCCCCGCCAAAATTTGGGTTAAAAATCGATGCGCCGCCCAAATCAGCGGCAACTGGGCCTTGATTGATACACTGGGAAATTCATTAACCCCCTTCGCTTACGAAAGTATGACCTCTCTGCCCTTTGGTCGCTTCATGGGAAAAATCAACGACGGATACTGCCTTTGGCGCGATACCATTCAATGCAGTGCGGAATACTCCGAGGCCGTGGATTTTGGTAAACCCTATACCCTAGTTCAACAAAAAGGTTGGGGAATTATTGATACCCTCGGCAGAATTTTGGTACCCCCGATTTACGAAAAAGCCCTCTTGGTGGGCAGTACAGTAGCGCTGCTGAAGAACAAAAAATGGAATTTTTATTACTCTCGCGGTGAATTCAATTTGCCCATCAAAGGCGCGATCGACGATTTTAGAATGCATGGTGATGGAATGGTTTTCGCACGTCAAAAGAAAAATTGGATCCTTTATCACGCCTATACCAAAACAGTTCGTAAGGTAAAAACAACTGCTATACAACAACTTACAGACACATTGCTCTTGGAGCCCATTGGCAATAGTTGGTTTATCACCCATGCCAACGGCAAAGTATTATTGTTGGACAGCCTTACTAGCCTCAGCAAACTAAACGACCATGAATGGTTGGCGAGCAAATCATCTGGAACGGGATTACTTTGTTTGCCTTCGATGCAATGGAGCCTAAAGCCCAAATACCAAGAAATCATCGTTTCGCAAAAACCCTCCCATTACATGGTAAAAAGCAATGAAAAATGGGGTGTGGTAAACAGCTTCGGCGATGTAATTGTACCTATCATTTACGATGCCATTACCGACACTGAATATCCCGGTTATTGGTATGCCTTGCAAGGTGAAAAAACGGTTTGGATCAATGCAACTGGAGCGGCCTTGATGGGTAAATAACGCATGTCAAAGGCGTATTTGTTGAATGCACTTGTGGCCTATTCGATTTTGGGCGGATTGTCCGCAAAACTTTGGCGCGCAGCCTCCCCTTTGTTTATCTTTGCAAACTGGTATCGATTTAATAACATTGCCTCAATGATACATGGTCCCGTAGTAGAATGGATACTACGAATGCCTCCGGAGCATTAGATACAGGTTCGATTCCTGTCGGGACCACATGGAATCCGTACAAGAGAATTTTCTTATACTCTGTACAACTCCCTTGTACCTTCTTCTCATCTTGGGAGAAATTCTCGTGTCTAACCAACAGAAACTTCATCTTTACTCGGTAAAAAACACACTAAGCAATGTATACCTGATGTTGCTCAATTCGGGTATCGATTTTGCCTTCAGAATTATCTATGCGGGCATTGTTTTTCAATGGGGCTTCGACCACCGTTTTATGCAATGGCAAATTGGAATTGGTTATTGGGTCGCCTTAATTATTGGGCAGGATTTCCTTTATTACTGGCTCCACCGTTTTGACCACGAAATTCGATTTTTTTGGGCAACCCATATCACCCACCACTCTTCAACACTCATGAATATTACTGTGGGTTTTCGTTCTTCAGTTTTTCAACCCTTATATCGATTCATTTACTTCTTTCCATTGGCGCTGTTTGGTTTTGAACCCCTTGATATCATGTTCATGTACACAGCAACCCAAATTTGGGGCATCCTAGTCCATACAGAACTCATACAAAACTTAGGTTGGCTGGAAACAATAGTTGTTACCCCTTCTCACCATAGAGTGCATCACGCCAGTAACCCTAAATATCTAGATAAAAACATGGGTATGCTCCTCATTGTATGGGACAAACTATTTGGCACATTTCAAAAGGAACTACCCGCCGAGGAATATCAACCCATTCAATACGGCCTCACCAAAAACATCGAAAATCCCAATCCTATTAATCTCGTGTTCTCCGAGTGGCAGCAAATTTGGCACGATGTATTTCAACCAAATATCTCAATAAAACAGCGCTTGCTCTACATATTTGGCGCTCCAGGTTATAGCCATGATGGTAGCCGCCAAACCAGTAAACTACTCAGAAAAATAGAAGAGTCGCAAGAATAACTGTTTATTCGAAATCGATAATTTATATTTGCTCCAATGAGTTATAAAATTCAGTTTTCACAATGGTTGATGCATCAACTCCAACAAGCCGGAGCCACAGCCGATTCATGTGAAATCTTACACCCCCTCGTTTTATCGATGGGTCTCATCGCCCTCATCGCAATCGCCGATTTTATTTCTAGAAAAGTCATCCTCACTTTGGTGGCTAGATATGCGAAAAAATCAAATAACACCTACGACGATATTCTGGTTGAAATGCGGGTTTTTATATACTTGGCCCATGTAGTTCCAGCCCTGGTAGCCAAAAAAGGAATCCTCTTCATCTTCAATGAAAACTCGGATTGGGTCAACATCGTACAGCACCTAATCGATGCGTATATCATCATTGCCGTTATCCGTTTTGTGCAAGCCGTGCTCCGAGCTATCAAAGTTTTTTTACTCAACTCCGAAGACTTCAAAGACAAACCCATAGGATCGTATACCCAACTACTTAACATCGTAAATTACGCTGTAGGTATCCTATTTATCATTAGCAACATCACCGATAAACCCCTGTGGACATTGCTAACGGCTTTCGGTGCCCTATCGGCCTTGGTCATTCTAACCTTCCGCGATACCATTTTGGGATTGGTGGCATCCATTCAAATTTCCGGAAACGACATCGTAAGAATGTACGATTGGATCGAGGTACCCAAATACGGCGCCGATGGTCATGTGATCGAAATTAATCTCACCAATATCAAAGTCAAAAACTGGGACAATACCATCACCACTATCCCAACCCATGCCCTCATTAACGATGCGTTTAAAAACTGGAGAGGCATGGAAGAAAGCCAGGGCCGAAGGATGAAACGCGCCATCAACATCAAAATTTCTACCATCCAATTCTGTACGCCTGAAATGTTGGAGCGTTACAGAAAAATTGAACTAATCAGAGACTACATCGATAAAAAGCAAGACGAAATTGTTGCCTATAACGAAAAAAATAAGATCGATAAATCCACTCTTGCCAACGGGAGAAACCTAACCAATGTGGGGATTTTTAGGGAGTATATGTATCGCTATGTGGACCAACATCCCAAGGTAAATAAGAAATTGGTGGCCCTAGTGAGGCAGCTCTCTCCCGGCGAAAAAGGATTACCTCTAGAATTGTATTGCTTCACCCGCGACAAACAATGGATCGACCATGAAAATATCGCTGCAGATATTTTTGATCATGTGTTGGCCGTTGTGCCCAATTTTGATTTGGAAATTTTCGAATCCCCGTCTGGCAAAGAAAGTTGATTGCATAATAATTTCACGCACCACTTTAACCTATTACTCACTGCGATTTTTGTATCTTTGATTCATGGTGATCCGCTTGCCCAAATGGTTCTTACTTTGCATCTGCGCTTTCTTCTTAAGCCAAGGGAATAAAGTCGTTGACAACCTATTTGAATATTCCAAAAACATTGAGATTTTCACTGCTCTCTACAAAGAATTGGGCACCAATTACGTAGATGAAATCGAACCAGGAAAATTGATGAAAACGGGTATCGATGCGATGCTTAAATCGCTGGATCCCTACACCAATTTTTTTACTGAATATCAAGCGGAAGAAGCGCTCATCGAAAAACAAGGACAGTATGGCGGTGTGGGTTGCAGAATTATGCTCCGAAACCATTATCCCGTTGTCAATTTTATTGAAGAGGGCTATGCCTTTAACAACGCCGACGTTAGACTCGGTGATATCATCACTAGCATCAATGGCATTTCTTTAAAAGACAAGTCAACCGACCAATTATTGAGTATGGTTCGAGGCGCACCCAATACATCCTTCTCCATAGAAATTGATCGCGAAGGCAAAAGCATCCAAAAGCAAATCACCCGCATGGCAATCAAAACAGCCAGCGTATCGTTCAGCGGAATGTATCAAGGGGATATTGCCTACGTAAAACTCGAAGAATTTGGTCAGCATGCCGCAGACGAAATTGAAACATCGCTCAAAAAGATGATGGAGAAAACGGAGTTGAAAGGGGTGATTTTGGACTTGCGCGACAATGGCGGTGGACTCTTAAACGAAGCCGTTCAAATCGTGGGTCTTTTTGTGGGCGAAAATCGATCAATCGTAACCCTGAGAGGTCAAAACGTAACAGGTCCAAAAAACTGGATTACACCAAATAAAGCCCTTCTGCCCAATACGCCGCTTGTTGTGCTTGTGAATGAGCATTCTGCCTCCGCTTCCGAAGTCGTGAGCGGCAGCTTACAAGACATGGACCGCGCAGTGATTATGGGTCAAACGAGTTTCGGCAAAGGGTTGGTGCAGAATTATGCGAGTTTGCCATACAGAACCCAAATGAAACTTACCGTTGCCAAATACTATACTCCCAGTGGGCGATGTATTCAACGACTTCAATATGGTGATCGCGATGAAAATGGCGTTGCCAAAACAATGTCGACCGCGCAAAAAAAGGCCTTCAAAACCCAAGGCGGAAGAACCGTTTATGAAGGCGGTGGCATCGATCCCGATGTGGCACTAAAACCCTATCAAGGATTGGAAATATTGAAATGGCTGGAACAAGAAAATATCGTATTCGATTGGGCCAATCAGCAATACAACATGCTACCCGACACATTATTTCAAGCCATTTCCGATCAACAGTTTGCACAATTCTCCCAATATGCAGTCAAAAAAAGTCAGACCAAATTGCAAGAGAAACTCCATAAATCTATGGCATCGATGTACTCAGACACTCAGTTTTTACAACAGATTTCAGGATTAAAAATCAATTCAGATCAGGTAAATACCAAAGTAAAAGCCGATTTAATCAAACAAAAATCAAGCATCGTACTTGCATTAAATCGCGCCATGATGGAAAGGAAATTAAAGAAAAATCGTTTTCATCCAGCTTGGCTACTCTTGGATTTGGAATCAAAAGAAGCAGCACAATTGCTGCATGAACCTGCGCGCTATCAATCCTTGTTAAAATAATTCAATCCTACACCCCTTCAAAATGTTAAACGCATCAACAGAATTCACTTTGGCATCCATCAATATCGTAACCGATTTGATGACCTCTGGATTCTTGTGGCTCTTGCTCTTGGGCTCATTTGGTGGTCTATTGGCAGGCTTACTCGGCGTAGGTGGGGGAATGTTATTTATCCCAGTAATCACTTCCTATCTGCATCAATACGATATCAGCAGCGCAGAGATGGTGAAATTCACCTTGGCCAATTCCATTGCGTTGGTATTTATGTCGGGCGTTTCGGGGACCTTCCGCCAAATCAAAATGGGTACTTGGCAATGGAAGCAAAGTCTAACCATTGGCATTCCCGGAGCCATCAGCAATTACTTCATGACCCAGGCCATTCAAGACGGCGACTGGTATCAAAAGGAAGTATTTCAAGGCGTATTTTTGGGATTCTTAGGCTTGAGCATCCTCAACATGATTTTTGGGAAGTCGAAGTCGTCAAGCCCAACAGAGGGCAAAGGAAAAAACAACCCCGACATCGACGAACAAAGCACTCCGTATCAATTTAGTTTGATTCAAGACTGGCCATCCATGTTGGTGGGCATTTTCGCCGGAACCATTGTCGCCCTGAGTGGCCTAGGTGGCGGCATTATCATGGTTCCCCTGTTCCTCATTGTTTTAAAGAAATCGATGCATAGCGCTACGGCATTATCGCTTTCTATTGTGCCAATCCTGTCCATTTCCGCTTTGATAAAATACATCAGCATTACCCCCACCCATCAAATTTCTAGCTATCAAACGGGTTACCTTTTATGGATTATGCTCATCCCAATGCTACTTGGAGTGATTTTTTTCTCATCGCTTGGACAGAAAATGGCAACCAAAGTACCCGTTGTTTGGCTCCGTATTATATTTGCACTACTTTCTGCTTTCATTTTAGTCAAAACACTATTAGAACTATATTCATGAGATTCATTGCTTCATCCATTCTTGCTCTTTGCAGCATCACCATAATCTATGCTCAACAAGTTCC
>NSIB01000023.1 GCA_002737625.1 Flavobacteriales bacterium
TTCTCAGCGTGGCAGGGGCAGAAATTGCACGGGCGACATGAAGATTGAGATGGATAAATTGGTGAAGGCGGGTGCCAACGGAATCATTATCGACCTAAGAAATAACGGGGGTGGAAGTTTGGCGGATGCCATTGAAATGGGTGGATTGTTTATTCCTCGCGGTCCAATTGTTCAGGTGAAGGACATGAGAGGCATTGAGGTTTATGCGGATCAAGACAACGATGTAAACTATAACGGTCCGATCGTGATTTTAACAAATATGTACAGTGCTTCGGCATCGGAAATTTTGGCGGCCGCTTTGCAAGATTATGGCAGGGCAGTGATTGTGGGCAGTAAGAGCACTTTCGGAAAAGGAACCGTACAAACATTTGTTCCTTTGGAAGGTGGAATGTCTGAAGTTTTCCCAAGGGGTTATGGTCAGTTGAAGGTGACAATACAAAAGTTTTATCGCATCAATGGCGGCACAACACAGTTAAAAGGCGTGGAACCCGATGTGGTTTTGCCGGATGTGTATGATGGCATCGAACAGGGAGAAAAAGAGATGGATTTCCATTTGGCTTACGATAAAATTCCTGCGGCTGATTACAAGCCTTTCAATCCTTATAAAGAGGCGCAGCGAAAGAAGTCTATTGAACTGTCTAAAAAGCGTTTGCAGAAAAATCCATACTATTCTTTGGTTCAGCAGCGTGCCAAGGAATTGGCTGCGGTTCGCACATCGTACACGTATTCATTAAATATGATGAAGTTTGAGGAGCAAGAGGCCGCGCTTCGAGCACAAGACAAGCCTTTGCGTGACTACAAAAATCGCAGCATTTGTGATACGGTGATGGCTTTGGATGTAGATATGCAAGGGGTAAAAGGCGATGCGATTAAGGAGGCCCAAAAGTTGGACTGGCTGAAACGCTATCGCGAGGATGCCGGCATGGACGAGGCGGTAAGAATTCTATTTGATTGGTCGGGTAAATAAGATTTCTTAATCCTTCCAAAGGGGTTGGAAAAGAATTACTGCGAGCACTACAATTAAACCATCCAGTGCTCCTACCAGCGCTATGTCGTTCCAAACAGAAGAAACCAAAACGGGGTTCAATGTTTTATTGGATGCTTGCATTCCCACCAAAATTAGGGGGAGAATCACGGGCAGGCTAAGCACGGGGGCAAGAAATCCAGCTTGATTGGCTTTGGTTGCGATGGCACCGATGAGGGTAAAAATACTTCCGATCCCTGCCACAACGAGGGTGAGGTTGCAGAAGTAGGCCATTGGGTGTTGGATGGGAAAGCCCATGAAAAATCCGAAAAGTAGAAGGTTGGCGAGGGTGAGGAGGGTCATTGTGAACCAACCGTAAATCATTTTTGACCAAAGAATATTTTGCGGTGGGGAGAGCTGGTTAAAATAGATCCATCGTGCGCGGTTTACGCCGAGAAAGTTCTTGGAGATTGCTTGTAAGGTGCAGAAAATCAGAATGATCCAGAAGAGGCTGCTCCAGACCTTTGCGTTGATATTGGGTTGTGATAGGAAAGCGAGTAAGGTCATCGTGGCCATCTGCAATAAGGCGGCGGCCAGTACAGCGGGTTTTTTGAGATCGAGCTGAAATTCAGCCCTCACGAGTTTGACCAAATTAGAGAAATTTTGCATCGCGATGTGGCTGCAAAGTTAAATCAAAAGGCGGGTGGATAGTAATTCTTGCGTTAAGGGGGTGAAAAGTACGAATCAGACTGCGATATTTGCACTGACTCATGTTTAAGAAAATATTGATTGCCAACCGCGGAGAGATTGCCATTCGGGTGATGCGTACTTGCAAGGAGATGGGCATTAAAACAGTGGCTATTTATAGTGAAGCCGATGTTCAAGCGTTGCATGTTCGTTATGCGGATGAGGCTTATTGCGTGGGCGGTGCGGCGAGTTCTGATAGTTATTTGAGGATGGATCGCATCATCGAATTGTGCAAGCAAACAGGGGCTGAGGCGGTGCATCCAGGGTATGGTTTTTTGAGTGAAAATGCGGGTTTTGCGCGGGCATTGAAAGCCGAGGGTTTGGTATTGATTGGGCCGAGTGCTGAATCTATGGAGGTGATGGGCAGCAAAATTGCATCTAAGCAGGCGGTGAAGGCCTTCGGTGTTCCTTTGGTACCGGGCATTGATGAAGCAATAAAAAATGCGGAAGATGCGTTGCAGGTGGCTATAGAATTGGGGTTTCCTGTGTTGGTGAAGGCCAGTGCGGGTGGTGGAGGAAAAGGGATGCGGGTGGTTGAGAGAAAAGAAGATTTTATTTCGGCGTTGCAAATGGCCCAAAATGAGGCTAGAAATGCGTTTGGGGATGACAGTGTTTTTATTGAGAAATACGTGGGAAGTCCGCGTCATATCGAGATTCAGTTGATGGCCGATAATTTCGGCAATGCTTGTTATTTGTTTGAGAGGGAATGTAGCATTCAGCGCAGGCATCAGAAGTTGGTTGAGGAAGCGCCGAGTGCGGTGCTTACTCCTGAGCTTCGCCGAGCCATGGGCGAGGCGGCGGTGAATGTTGCCAAAGCCTGTAACTACTCTGGCGCAGGTACGGTTGAGTTTCTATTGAGCGAGTCGATGGAATTCTACTTCCTAGAAATGAATACGCGTTTGCAAGTGGAACATCCTGTAACAGAATTAATTACGGGCGTTGATTTGGTGAAAGAGCAGATCCTTGTTGCGGCCGGCCAAAAACTCAGTTTTACCCAAGAGGAATTGAAAATCAATGGTCATGCCATTGAATTGAGAATTTGTGCAGAAGATCCCGTCAATCAGTTTTTACCCAACGTAGGAACGGTTGAAACCTACAAGGTGCCTCAGGGTCCTGGAATCAGGGTGGATGATTGTATGGAAAGCGGGATGGAGATTCCAATTTACTACGATAATATGTTGGCGAAGCTCATCGTTTGGGCTCCTACGAGATTGGAGGCGATTGCTAAGATGCGAAGGGCGATCAGTGAATATGTGATTACCGGTATAGAAACCACTTTGATGTTTGGTGATTTTGTGATGCAACACCCGGCTTTTATTGAGGGCAAATTCGATACGCACTTTATACAGCATTATTTCACCGGAACGGAATTGGATGCGCCTGAATTGGCGATGGCCGAACAAGAATTGTTAGCGATGGCGGCAGTGCAGTTTTTTCAACAAGGAGGCAAGGCCGATGCGATTGTTTCCGAGGCTGTTGGTTCAAATCACGGACATACAGATTGGTATTTACAGCGTAAGGGTTATTGATTATACGATGCGAAGAATCTTGTTGATTGATGATTTTCACGAGTATTTGCATCAGTCGATGCAGGGAAAGTTTGAAGTCATCGATTGCCGAAATTGTACCCCAAATGAGGTGGGTGAACTGCTTAATTTGCATCAACCCGAAGGCCTCTTTGTGAGGAGTAAGGTATTTATAGACAAAGAATTAATGGTTGCCAGTACTGGGCTGAAGTGGATAGGTAGGGGCGGTGCTGGTATGGACAATATTGATGAAGTTTCAGCGCAAGAAATGGGTATAACTTGTTTTAATGCCGGAGAGGCCAATGCCGATGCCGTTGGTGAGCATACTTTGGCGATGTTATTGGGATTGTTAACCCGCTTGCCAAAACGCAATTCAGAGGTCAAATCTGGCGTTTGGGATCGTGAAGGAAATCGCGGTACTGAATTAAAAGGCAAAACGGTTGGAATCGTTGGTTATGGAAATACAGGTTCGGCGGTGGCGCAAAAACTGAGAGGTTTTGGTGTGGAAATTTTGGCCTATGACAAGTACAAAACGGGATTCGGAAATGCATGGATTGCTGAGGTTTCAGAGTCCGCGTTGCTTTCAAAATCAGATATCATAACACTTCATATTCCACTTACCGCTGAAACCCGGTTTTGGATCAATAAAAATCGCTTAGAACAATGCAAAGAGGGCATTTATTTGCTCAATTTGTCGCGAGGTATGGTTGTGGATTTGGTAGAAGTGGAAGGTGCAATCAATAGTGGCAGAATTAAGGGCTTTGCTGCCGATGTTTTACCCATTGAACCGCCCTGGATGGATCTGGAGGCAAATCGGAACTTGGCATTTCAGCGGTTGAGTGAATTGAAACATGTAATTTTTTCTCCCCATGTGGCTGGGTGGACGCTTGAGAGTTATCGTAAAATCTCTGTAATTTTATTCGATAAAATGTTGAAATTGTACGATATAGACGGTAACTTTTGATTGTAGATACAAAGGCGATGAAAAAGAAATCGCAAGGAACATGAAATATTCGGGTGCAGAAACTTGATAAATCCTTGCTTTTTGGGTAAACTTGCCAAATCTTCGTTAATTGTATAACGACCTAATTAATATAGAAAACGACTTATGAAGAATATGATACGCAAGATTTTCACGCTTTGTATGGGCTTATTGGCCACTGGCTTGGTGACGGCGCAAACAAACTTTGCCGATTTTAAGATAACAACCAAGGATGGAGAAAGTCGCAAGTTGAGCGGTGTAACCATTCGGATGATTTTGAACGACATTGAAGTAGCATCGGACACTACAGATTCTGACGGTAATGCCGAATTTGCCACGCTGAATCCAGGAACTTACGATGTTTCAGCGACCAAAGAAGGGTATCCCGATCAGCGATTGAATGGCATTTCATTGGGCCCAGGTTACAACAACACGGAGGAAATCGTGTTTGTGAAATCTGATGGTAAAATGACCGATGTGATTATCCGCGTGAAGGGAAAAAGGACGCCGGTGGACATGATGAAGAACGATGCGGTAATTGATCAAGCCAAAATATTGAGTTCAGGTCGTCGTGGTACAAGTCTGCTTGTTGGTACCAACTCGGCAATCATGAGCACTCCTCAGGGTATTTCGGTTCGTGGAACTAGGGCTGATGGTAACGGTACTTTTATCGACGGTCAGCGTGTGATAGGTGGTGGCGGTTTGCCAACCTTGGGCACGGAACAGATTTCTGCCAATGTGGGTGGTATTCCAGCGATGTATGGTGACTTAACGGGTGGTGTGTTTAGTAGTACGTCTAAGAGTGCAACAGATAAAATTGTTACGGCGGTAGAAGCGCTAACCTCAACCGGTTTGGATGCGTTTGGTCATAATTCGGTTGAAGGATTTATCTCTGGTCCTTTGATTGTAAAAGATGTTAAGGATGCTGAAACTGGCAAGAAGCGTAGGATGGTGAAGTTGGGTTACGTGTTAAATGGTAACGTAGGATATTATAAAGATCCCAGTCCAACAAGAACGGGTATCTATGTAGTTAACGATCAGAAATTGTCGGCCATTGAAAACAATCCATTGGTATTTACGCCAAATGGGTTTGTGAGTACTGCGGCGTATTTGCGCGAATCTGATTTTAATCATTTGAAAGCCCGTCCCAATAGCCCCACAAGCAATGGAAACTTTGTAGGCAAATTGGAATGGAGACCTTCTCAAGGTGTAAGTGTTGTGGGTTATGCGAGTTATTTTTACTCTCAGGGCTTAGCAGGTTCAAACTCTGTAATGAACTTCAAGAACAATGGTAGAGGAGATAACCAGACTTTCCGCAGCTATTTATTGTTTACGCAGAATTTCAAGACGAACAAAGAGAGCTCGATTAAGAATGCGTATTACTCAATTCGTGCAGAATATCAGAATTCTTATTCTGAGAGTAGAGATGCAGTTCACTTGGACAATGTTTTTAATTACGGATATATCGGCAAATTCAAATCTTATCCTATGGCGTTTTTTGCATACTCGAATAATGATCCGCAGCAAAATCCAAACAGGGAGCCAAAAATTGTGCGTGACCAGTTTGGAAATTATGTTCAGTTGAGAAACTACTGGGAGCAGGTAGGAAACGCAGATACATTGATGACCTACTCTCCCAGTGAATTGAATCCGGTGAGAGCAAAATACACCCAGAGTATTTACGATTATTACAACGGTAGGGGTTTCAATATTAACAGCATCAACACTTTGTTGGCAAGCCAAGGATTGGTGAACGGAATGAACCCGAATCCTGTTTATTCGCTGCACAGTACGCCAGGTGGAAATACTTCAGGTTGGAGCAAATCTAATACAGAGAGATATGGCTTGTTTGCTGTAGGACAGATGAGTGTAAAAGGCAAAACTGTTGGGGGCCGTGAAAGAACCCAGCACGATTTGCAAGCGGGTTTCTATTATGAGCAACAGATTAGCCGTGGATACGGATTGGGTGCCAATGGCTTGTGGATTTTGATGCGTCAGTTGATGAATAAGCACATCACAGAATTGGATTTATCTAACCCCATTTTAAGCTATGATGCAAACGGTCAGTTCACAGATACGGTTCGTTACAATCGTTTGATCAACTACGGCGATCAATCTCGATTCGATCGCAATTTCCGAGATGAATTGATCAAAGGGGGTGCTACGGATGTTTATGGCAACAAGATTGATGAACGCACTTTTGTAGATATCAACTCTTATGCGCCTTCCGATTTCAAATTGAACATGTTCAATGCCGATGAATTATTGAACAATGGCAATAGTTATGTGAGTTACTTCGGTTACGACTATTTAGGAAATCGCGTTGCGGGCAAGCCAAGTATCGAGCAATTTTTAAATAACAAAACGCAGCGAACCATTGGTGCTTTTCAGCCAGTGTATATTGCAGCTTGGTTGCAGGATCAATTCCAATTCAAAGACCTTGTATTCCGCTTGGGATTGCGTATGGAGAGATATGATGCCAACCAATTGGTGTTGAAAGATCCTTATAGTTTGTATCCAATCAAAACCAAAGGCGAAGTGAAGCAAATCAACGGTTTGGACATTGTACATCCTGGAAACATCGGGGATGACTTTAAAGTATATGTAAATGATATTGAATCACCAACCAAGATCATTGGTTATAGAAACGGCGACAATTGGTTTAATGCAGACGGTTCTGAATTGCGCAGTGCGGAATTCCTGGCTAACCAAACCAGCAACGGTCGTATCGCGCCTTACTTAGTGAATCCAAACAAACAGGAGCTAACCAAAGATGCTTTGGAAGACTTTATTCCTGCGGTGAATTTGTTGCCACGTATTTGGTTCTCTTTCCCATTGGAGCCAGGCAGAAAATCATTTTATGTGAGTTATGATGTATTGGCACAACGTCCAAACTCAGGTGCATCGTTCTTGTCGATCGATGAATTGTACTACTTGAAAAACCGTCAAGGCTCTACCATTTCAAACGGTAGCTTGAAACCTCGTATCAAAACAGATTACGAAGTGGGTTACAAGCAAATCATGGGTAAGAAAAAGGATCGCGGTTTGGAAATTGCCGCATCATACAGTGAAAACAGAAAAGATTTTGGTTTGTATCAAATCAGCCAAGGATATCCTGTAACGTATACTACTTACCGTAACATAGATTTCTCTACCATCACTGGATTCCGTGGAACGTATGTAATGAATGACATCGGTGGCAAGGGTTCTTTGCCGGGACCATTCTCTTTGGTTGCCAGTTACATGATGCAGTTTGCTGATGGAACCGGATCAAACATTAACTCTCAAGCGGCTTTGATTGCGAGTAACCAACCTAACCTAAGAAACGTGATTCCTTTGGGTGAATTGGATATCCGTCATAATATCAAGTTCAGTGCAACTTGGGCATGGGGCGGCGGTATAAATCCGATCACAAAGAAGAATATGTATAATGGACCACGTTGGAAGGGCAAAGAGATTTTTAAATATACAAGTTTCAACATCATCTCTAACTCATATAGTGGTACTCCTTATACGCCAACGATTAACCCAGTTCAAATTGGCGCGGTAGATCGTTCTAGAATCAAGGGTGTTCCATTTGGTGCGAGATTGCCATGGAATCAAACATTTGATATCAACATTACCAAAGGATTGCGCTTCAATAGAGAGGATAAAGCTCAACCGTTGCTTATGAGCGTGTTCTTTATCATTTCAAACGTTTTGAATGCCTACAATGTAGTGTCGGTTTATCCTTACACAGGACAGCCTTTGGATGATGGATTTGTCAATTCACCCCAAGGAAAATTGCTGGCTAAGAACCAAATTGATGCACAAAGTTATGTGGATCTTTACAAAATTTTGTTAAACTCCCAAACGGGTAACTTGGGTGCTCCAAGAACTATCAAATTGGGTTTGCGTGTTAATTTTAATTAAACAATAGAGAATTTAAAGTATGAAACGATTAGGTTTAATTTTGTTGAGTGCGTTATTGATGCAATTTTCAATCGCACGTCCCATTCTTAACTTGAATGGCAGGTCCAATAGCCCAAGGGTTGATCGCAGGGCAGGTCAGTTTGCCAATACGTGTGAACCCGCTTCTCAAAGTGCGGATTTGGATGTAAATAACGTCCGTACCAAATTATTGAATGGTGGCGATATGTGGTGGGATTTGAACAATCCAAAATATGAAATCCCAAAGGTAACGGATCCGAATTCTGTGCGTAAGCATTCATTGTTTGCGGGTGCCATTTGGATTGGCGGACGTGACAATGGTGGAAGTTTAAAATTGGCGGCGATGACCTACCGTCAGAAAGGTAGCGATTTTTGGCCAGGACCATTGGATACTACCACTGCCGCAACAGACCCCGTGCGTTGTAAAACGTATGATAAAATGTGGAAGGTAACTCGCGATGAATTGGAAGAGTTTGAAAATAGCAAATATTTAACCCAAAGTGCGGGTATTCGTGATTGGCCAGCTGGTAGACAGCGTGCTGTATTGTATGGCAACGAAGCAAATTATTTGGCGCCTTACAAAGAAATTACGCCAGACGGTGTGTATGATCCTTTTTCAGGAGAGCATCCCGTTTTGGATGACCGCAGACCATCAATCGACAACGGAGTTGACAAGCAGCCGGATATGTTTATCTGGTGGGTTTACAACGATAAAGGTAACATTCACTCTGAGACACAAGGTCAGGCAATTGGTGTAGAAGTTCAGACAACTGCGTTTGCTTTTAGCACAAACGATGAGGTAAACAACATGACATTTTACGGGTCTAAAATTATTAACCGTGGATTTACTACGTTAAAAGATTGTTACATGGGTGAGTGGGTAGATGCCGATTTGGGTAACTATTCAGATGACTATGTGGGTTGTGATGTAGCTCGTGGATTGGGATTCTGTTACAATGGCGACGATGATGATGAAGGTGTTTTGGGTTATGGTTTGAATCCCCCTACCATTGGTGTTGACTACTTTGAAGGTCCAACGGATTCTGCGGGTAACCAAATGGGATTGAGTCACTATATGTATTACAACAACGATTCAGATCCAGTACGTGGAAATCCAGGTGAAGCGATTGAGTATTATAATTTGTTGCAAGGCAAGTGGTTGGGCGGTCAGAATGTAACGTACGGCGGAACAGGTTTTGGTGGTTCTAAGCCAGCAAAATATATGTTCCCTGGCGATACCGATCCTGCCTATCCAACAGATCCTTGGACGGAGAAAATTGCAGGAAATAAACCTGGTGATAGACGTTTTATTCAATCAACCGGTCCTTTCACTTTGCGTCCAGGACAAACACAGCGTATTACAGTGGGTGTTGTTTGGGCTCGTACTACCAGCGGTGGTGCAAGTGGTTCTTTGAATTTGTTGAAATTGGCATCAGACAAAGCGCAGACTTTGTTTAACAACAACTTTAAGATTTTGGATGGTCCAAATGCACCGGATATTGAGATTCAAGAGCTTGAACAGGAATTGGTAATGAAGTTTTTGAATACCAATTCTGGTAAAATCGAAAATTATGTAGAAAAGTATAGAGATGCTACTAATAAACTCCGCACTTACAAATTTGAAGGATATTTGGTATATCAGTTGAAAGACGGAACGGTTAGTACCAGTGATTTGGATAACGTAGACAAGGCTCGTTTGTTGTTTCAGTGTGATTTGAAAAACAACAGAGGCATGATTGTAAACAAAGTATACGATCCAAAATTGGCTGCGTTGTTACCGGTAATCAAGGTTGAAGGTGCAGATGCAGGTGTTCAACATACTTGGAGTATCAAAAACGATCTTTTTGCGACAACTGCAAATACCCAATTGGTAGATTTTAAACCAGTTTATTATTTGGTGATGTCTTATTCCATCTTGGCTGATGATTCTTTGCAGATTGATCCAAATCAATTCTTGGCGGGTCGTCGTAATATCAAGACTTACAAAGTGGTTCCTCACAAAACGGAGCCTGAGAATTTTGGTACTGAATTGACTTCAGGTTACGGAAGTGGTCCGGTATTAACCCGTTTGGCAGGTCGTGGAAACGGGGGTAATGTTTTGGAATTCACCCCAGAAACGATGGCTGATATCTTGGCAAATAACATCTCAAGCAAACCTACATATCTAGGTGGATTTGGTCCGGTTAAGATTAAGGTGGTTGATCCATTGAAAGTACCGAATGCGAAGTTTGAATTTGTATTGAAAGAAAATAAAGCAAGTTTGACTTCTGGATTGAAAGATTCGATGACCAAAAATACAGGTTGGTTTATGGTGAAAAAGGGTGCGGATGGGGTTTCTAACGATACGATATTCTCTGATACTACAATTCGATCTAAGTTTGAATCTGTACAAGGTAAACGTGGTGCAAACAATGCTACAAAAGAAACTTTGGCAGATTGGGGTTTGAGCGTAGAGGTGGAACAAGTGTATAATCCTGGTGAAAACGCTCAGGCTGATCCTTCCAATGGCGTATTGAGTTGGAGTGTAGAATGGGAAGACAATGGTAAGCAGTGGTTAACAGCTGTGGCCGATAATGATGGAGCAGCTGCGGGAAATTTCCCATGGCAAAACTGGATTCGTGCCGGTCAGGCTGGTCGTGGTGCAACGTTTGATCCAGTTGCACATGACTTTTTTAATCAGGACGGTACCCCTTGTGATCCAGGCCAGGCATTTGAAAGAATTTGGAATGGTAGAATTGCGCCTTATGGTTTAACAGGTCGTGAAAAGTTAACGGCAGCAGGTAAAAATACTTATGGGTTTGCTTGGTGGGGTAATTCAGTGGGTTTGCAAAACCCAATGGCGGAATTGGCCAGTGTAGAATTGGTAATCACCAAGGATAAGAGTTTGTGGACGCGTTGTCCCGTATTTGAAATGGCGGACGACGAAATGAAGGCTTCAAACGAAGGTCAGATGGCCAAATTCAACATGCGTTGGGGTACTTCAAAAGACAAAGACGGAAACAACGTTGCAGGTTCTCAAGGTTTGGGTTGGTTCCCTGGCTATGCTGTAAATATGGAAACCGGCGAACGATTGGTTATTGCATTCTCTGAGGATAGTTATTTGGCTGGTGAAAACGGCCGAGACATGATGTGGAATCCTACGGATAAAGTGATTAACGACAATGGTAGTTATCCTGCAATGGGGGGTAAACACTTCATTTACATCTTTGGTACGGGCATGTCGGCTATTTCACGCAATGTGAAAGGTGAGAGATATTTGGGTGATGCAGAGGCGAATTTTCAACGTTTTAAAACGGCGGCTTTGCCAACAACGGCAGGTGGTTCAGTCTCTAGCACAGAGAAAATGAGATTGTTATCTCAAGCGATGTGGGTGATTCCAACATATATGGCTGCAGGCTTCAAAATGGACAATGGAAACGTGCCTCCAACCAATGTGAAAATTAAGATTAACATTCGTAAGGCATATACTAGTTTCAATGCGGGCAATGCAATTAACAACGACCGTCCGATGTATGAATTTGATGCTGCAAGTATTGCGCCCAAGGTGAGCAATGAAATCGGAAAGAAGAATTTGGACTTGGTAAATGTAGTGCCTAATCCTTATCGTGGATATAGTTCTTATGAAAACTCACCCATTGATTCTCGTGTGAAAATCACCAATTTGCCTCCGGATTGTACGATTACTATCTACGATATGGCGGGCAATTTGATTCGCAGGGTTAATAAAGCGGATGTGAATACTTACTATGAGTGGGATTTGAAAAACGGAAGTAATGTGCCTATTGCCAGTGGTTTATACTTAATCCATGTTAAGACAAAGGACTTGGGTGAAAAGATTATTCGTTGGTACGGTATTATGCATGCCATTGATTTGGACAGTTATTAAAAAATAGAATGATGAATCGCAAACAAAAGAATATATTTTTGGCCAGTTTGATGGCCGTTGGATTTGTAGGGACTGCTTTTGGTGGTAATCCTGAACGTCAGGGACAGGCAGGCGCGGCTCAGTTGAACATCAATGGATGGGCGAGATCCAGTGGTATGGGTTGGGCGAATGGTGGAAAAGTATCTGGTGCAGAAGCCATGTACATGAACGTTGGAGGCTTGGATCGCTTTAAAAATAACACCGAATTGATATTTGCTCGTACGGAATGGTTGATGGGTTCAGGGATTGGCATCAACAGTGTTGCCTTGGCTCAAAAAATGGGGGAAGACGGCGAAGGTGGTACCTTTGGTATTTCTGTTATGCAGTATAGCATTAAGCCCATTGATATCACTACAGAGCAAAATCCTTACGGAGGCATTGGTACGTTTAGGGTTAATATGTCAAATATTGGCCTGGCCTATTCAAAAAGTTTCAGTAATAACATCTCTGCAGGTGTTATGGCTAAGATCGTTTCTGAGGGTATTCCTGATGCAAACGCTTCTGGTGTTGCATTGGATGCAGGTGTTCAGTATGTAACGACTTTTCGTCCTACCAAGGGTGGCATGAAGAAGGATGATTTCAAGTTTGGTATTTCGATGAAAAACATCGGACCAGATATGAAACACAGTGGAGATGGACTCAGTTACAAGGCAATTTTGGACAATGGATCTTTCACGAAAACTGTGCAAGTAAAGGTGGATAGAATGAAATTGCCGGCGTTGTTAAACATTGCAGCGTCTTACGATATCCGTTTGGACAAAAATGCCAATCAATACGATAATAAGTTGACTGTAGGGTTCGGTTTTACGAATTATGCTTATACTGCGAACCAGTTGACATTGGCTTGTGAGTATTCATATAAGGAATTCTTGACATTGCGCGGTGGATTGGTTTATCAGCAGGGGATTTTTGATAGCGAAACACGTCCTTCCGCCTTTACGGGACCTCAAGCAGGAATCAGTTATGATTTTGCTGTGGGTGAAGACGGCAATAAAGTTAGTTTAGATTACTCTTACAGGGCAACAAATCCTTTTAATGGTGTGCATTCTTTTGGTTTGCGCATTGGCTTAGGAACTGCCGAATAATACAAGCATTTTTATATATTTGTAAAGTGTGCATCAGTGGCTAACGCCGGTGCACACTTTTTCTTAAAACTACCAACGATGAGCGATATACAATATGTATCAAAGGAAGGCTTAGAACGAATGAAGCAAGAGCTTTATTTGATGAAGCATGAGGAACGTCCTACTATCACCGCTGCCATTGCGGAAGCGCGTGACAAAGGGGATTTGAGTGAGAATGCGGAGTATGATGCGGCCAAAGAGGCGCAGGGTATTCTGGAATACAAAATCAGTCAGTTGGAGCACATGGTGGCCAATGCTCGGATCTTGGATAGTTCAAATTTGGATACCAGCAAAGTGAGCATCATGTTGAATGTCCGTGTCAAAAATCACAATGTAGGCAAGGAGGCAGTGTATCGTTTAGTGTCTGAAAGTGAAGCCAATTTGAAAGAAAATAAAATATCCATTAAAAGTGCGATTGCTCAAGGTTTGATGGGTAAATCCGTTGGTGAAACAGTAAGTATCATTGTTCCTGCGGGTACTGTAAAATTGGAGATTCTAGAGATTTTCGCGTAATCTGGTTATGGCAACGTTGTTTTCGCGTATTGTGGCTGGTGAAATCCCTTGTCATCGTATCTGCGAAGACGAACATCATTTGGCATTTTTGGATATCATGCCCTTGGTGATGGGCCATGTACTAGTGATTCCCAAGCGCGAAGTGGATTATATTTTTGATTTGTCTGGTCCTGAGTTGGGTGCTTTATGGCAGTTTGCACAGGGGGTTGCAAAGGCGGTTGAAAGGGCTGTTCCTTGCAAGCGGATTGGTGTTGCGGTGATTGGATTGGAAGTGCCCCATGCACACATTCATTTGGTGCCTCTTCAAACGGTGGGCGATATCAATTTTACCAAAGAAAAGTTACATCCGAGTGAGGCATCTTTGGCGGAAATGGCCGCGTTGATTCGTGCCAATTTGCAAGGGTAAAATCGGATTGATTTACTTAGGTTTGTAAAGAATGAAACCTGAATTATTTCATATTGCTGGACTAACGATTTATGGATACGGTTTCTGTATTTTGGTAGGCGTTATTGCTGCGTTTTTTCATTTGTATTTGAACCGGGTAAGATTGGGGATGGATGTGGACAGCATAAGCACGGTGATATTGATTTGTTTTGTGGGAGTTTTTCTTGGTGGGAAGGTTTTTTATTTTTTGGAAGACCCTGCCGGACATTGGTCGCGGATGGATCAGTTCTTCGGGGATCTGGGCAATGGATTTGTCTTTTATGGGTCGTTTTTGGTCACGTTATTGATGCTTTGGGTTTGGATGCGAAAGATTGGCTGGGATTTTTGGGATAAGATGGATGATATTGGCATTGCCGGTGCATTTGTGCATGGTTTTGGTAAGTTGGGTTGTTTTCTGGCTGGATGCTGTCATGGTGTGGTTTGCGGGAATCCAAACTATGGGGTGGTTTTTAATGATGTAAAGTCGCACGCCGAGCCCTTGGGCGAGGCGCTGTACCCCGTACAATTATGGGATTCGGGAATTGTATTTTTTAGCATCGCAATGATGCTGTGGATGCAGCGGCGTGGAAAGGCGTTTGGCGGACAGTTATTCTTCTTCTATGCCTTGATCTACGGTGTGGGTCGATTCTTTACGGAAAGCTATCGCGGCGATGTATCAAGGGGTTTTGTGTTCAATGGACTTTTATCACACAGCCAATTGATCGCCATTTTGGTAGTTGCGTTTTCGGGTATTGGGTATTGGTTTTTGCGAAGGAGGCAGCTGCTTAAAGTATGAGGTTTGAAGATGTAATTGGGCAGGATCAGGTTAAAGCTAGACTACGTCATGGTGTTGCCGTAGGTAGAATCCCACATGCCCAGTTGATGTTGGGTCCCGAAGGAAGTGGAGGCTTGCCGTTGGCGCTGGCCTATATTCAATTTGTGATGTGTCCAAATCGCACAGAATTGGATAGCTGTGGGGAATGTTCAACTTGTAGAAAACTATCGTCTTTTACCCATCCCGACGTTCATTATACATTTCCGTTTCCCAAGAAACTGGGAGAAATGGAAGTCTGCTCCGATGTTTATCCGCAGTGGCGGGAGGCCCTGAAGGACGATGTTTATATGAGCTATGGCGATTGGATGCAGCAACTCAATGCAGAAAATAAACAGGGCAATATCCCAACAAAGGAACTGCGAAATATCATCAAAAATTTGTCGTTGAAGGCCTATGAAGGCAACATGAAAGTGAGTCTGGTGTGGTTACCCGAATATTTGGGTCAGCAAGGCAATATTTTACTTAAAATTCTAGAGGAACCTCCTGCAGGAACTTTGTTTTTATTGGTAGGTTCCGATGTGGACGATATTTTGTCTACAATTGTGTCAAGAACGCAGCTAGTAAGAATGGCACCCATCGAAGATGCCGCTTTGAGTGAAGCACTTGTAGTTAGAGATGATATTGCTGAAGCCGATGCGCAGCGCTTAGCCAAGGTTGCCCAGGGCAATTATCACTTGGCCAGGGAATTGGGAAAAGAGGCAACCAATCCACACTTGGATGCATGGCGACAGTGGATGACAATCGTTTTTAAACGTAAAATGGGCGATGCTTTTGCCTGGAGTGATGATTTGTCTTCGCTGGGTAGGGAGGGTGTGAAATTGTTCTTGCTCTATGGAATTCAAGTGCTGCGAACCTGCGCCGTGGTTCCCTATTCGGGGTCGGATGGATTGTGGGAAGGGCCAGAACAAGACTTTGTGAATAAATTCAATACACTGCAGCTGGGATATGAGGTAATTGGAAAAATGGTAAAGGTGTTAGAGGATGCGATGTATGGAATTGAGAGAAATGGAAACCCCAAAATTATATTGATGGATGCGAGTTACGGATTGGTGAAATCAATAGTGAAAAAAAATTAAATGGTCAGACAACCAAAGGGGGGGTATTTTCTTCTTTAAGTGAAATCTGGATTATGGTAACATCGAATGACAAATCAACAGGAGCCAAAAGAACATCAATTGTTGCGACAGTGTATCGCGGGAGACCGCAAGGCACAGCAAGGGTTGTACGATCTTTTTGCCCCAACGGTGTATGCCATTTGTATGCGATACATGGGTAATTCAGACGATGCTAAAGACATGTTACAAGAGACCATGGTAAAGTTTTATCAAAAAGCCGCAGAGTTCAGATTCCAAGGATCCTTGGGTGGCTGGGTGAAACGCATCGGTGTTAATGCATGTCTTGATCAACTGAAACGGAACAAAGCCAAATTTACTACGGACATTGAAAATGCTTTTGGTTTAAGTGGCGATGTAAATGCTGCCCAACCTCTAGAAACTAAGGATTTGATGCGTTTGCTCGGGACACTCCCTGTTGGGTATCGCACCGTATTTAACTTATATGCCATTGAGGGATTTTCTCATGGAGAGATTGCCACCCTTTTGAGTATTTCCGAGAATACAAGTAAGTCACAACTGTTTAAAGCCCGCAAATGGCTTCAATCGAAACTGGAAAGGAATTGATGGAAGATTCATTGAAACATATCGATGAGCTTTTTCGCTCCCAATTGGGCTCGGCAGGTGTTACGCCACCTCCAGGGGGTTTTGAGCAGTGTATGCAACAATTGCAAGCCTCAGGGACTCAGGGTCAAGGGTTGAATCAGGGTGCTACACAAAACGTTGTTCAATCGGGCGTAGGAAATTCGGTGGGTAGCGCAGGAAAAACGATATTTGGATTTTCGTTAAAAGCCAGTGTGGCGATACTTGGTACCGTGGTTACTACCGTCTTAGTGGTGTCGGCCATCATTCAAAAAAATGCATCAATCAACAATACAAAAGAAGCTCCAACTAGTTTGTCCGAAACAGGGCAGGCGGCAAAGGCTATTGATGTAATGTCTGAGGGAAATGCTAGCAATAATGATAAGTACAACGCTTCTACTGCACCAACAAATTCAAACATTGTAGAAGGTTCTTCGCAAGGAAAATCGACTTTGGGAAAATCTAAATGGGCCAATTCAGCCGTAGGTTCTGATTATGTGGAAACTACTATGGAGGCAACCAAAAATAATGGTGACGTCAAAAATACAGGGGGTGCCAAAAGTGTTGCGGGGATAGGAAATACGTCGAATGCGCCGCGAGAAAAATTAGCGAACGGAATACTTGTGAATGGGTCGGGAGATAACTTGAATCAGTCCAGCCGATTGCAAAAAGCGACAGCGACAACGACTTCTAATCCATGTGAAAAGAATGGGAATCAATGGAAGCCAGTCCTTTCCGACATTATAGGTGGGATTGTCTCGTTGGGAATTGAAGGCAAATACGAGAAAATTCGGGTTGATTGGGCCGATGGTGAGCGTCCTGAAATAGTAACTGATCAAGTGGGTGTTGAGCGAGTTTCACATCAATATTGGGTAAATCATGCCAAGACGTTTAGTGTTAAGATGTTGAATGAGCGCAGGGTTTTAGATGAAAGAGGTATGTTGATGATTTGTAAGGACAGCCAGAGAGTTGCGGTAAATATTTCACCAACAAGTGATGCCACAGATATTTTTGTCCCAGACATTTTCACACCCAACGATGATGGTTTAAATGAAGAATTTTACATTGTCATGGCGCAACCCCAAATATTTGATATATGTGTCTTTGATTTGAACAATCGATTAATATTCAGATCAGACAAATACGATGAAAAATGGAAAGGTACTTGTGGTTCAAGTCTTTGTCCAGAAGGTGTGTACCGTGTAGTTGTCTCCTATAAATATAGCGGTAATAAATCGTTTAAATATGCCAGAAAATCCGTGAAATTAATTTATAAAACAACCCCATAATTAAAACAATCGAATATGAATTTTACTCATAATATTACACAGAATCCAAATAATTCGGGCAACTTCTTGGGAAATTGGCCCAAATTTTCTATTTTTGACCGATTACACAAAGCAAACTCCCCTAAAATGAAAGGTTTTATTACAATAATGAAAAGTGCACTGCTAACATTAGTGGCTGCCTTTGCAATGATTGGCGACACTGCGGCGCAGTGTACCATCCAGTACAGCGGATCCCCTTGCGTAGGAACTCCAGTGAGTTTTTATGGTGCGGCGGCCGGTACAACCCATGACTGGGATTTCAACGGAGAAGGATCGCAAACAGGTTTGAAAAACTTAAGTTTTGCGTTCAAAACTGCTGGAAATAAAACGATTACTTACATCACAACAATCAACGGTACCAAGTGTACATCTACGTTGAACTTGGTGGTAAGATCGGCGCCAACAATCAAGTTGAAATTGCAAAACTTGTACGAACAGTGTTTTGAAAAGAACCTTTTCTGTTTCACGGATAGCTCATTTAACAAGAATGGTTCAAAAATCGCGAAGATTAGTTATCTAATCAGTGATGGTCAATTGTTTGAATATACAAAACCAACAATGCCTCAAACTTTCTGTTTCTCTGTAAAGGATGAGCGCGGTGGAAGCTTCGATATTTTTGTTGAGGTAACGGACGAATGGGGTTGTGTGGATACTTTAAAATTTAAGGGTGCAGTGAAAGTTCGCGAAAAGATTGGTGCGCGGTTTACAAGTAATAAGCCAGTGGCTTGTGATAGTGTAACGGCAACCATTCAGAATATTTCACGTATCGATAAGAGTCAAGTAAAGAAAATTACCTGGTATTGGGGTGATAAAACCACATCTTCAGATTGGGGTCCAACGATTAAAAAGACATTTTACGGTCAGGGAACATACAATTCTAAAGTTGTCATAGAAACGATTGATGGTTGTAAAGACTCATTCACGGTTGTGGCGTCGGCTTCTGTCTTTAAATCGAAAGCTACAATTTGGGCCAGTAGAGATTCGGTATGTGTTTCTGATCCAAAGATTGACTTTGGTGTAGACCAAGTCCCTTCGGGCGCTACTGGTTTGTTATGGAACTTTGGTGATCCAAATACAGGCCCTCAGAATTTTGATAACAAGAGCTGGACAACCAGTCACTCGTTTTCTGGACTTGGGCCTTTCTTAATCAATTTAACCTATTCTCACCCCATTTGTGGTAATAAATCTGCATTCGATACCATTATCGTATTGGGTCCAGCTTCAACCATTGAGGTAGCGGGAAATCGTTTGGCAGAATTTGAGGTATTCCAATGTCCTAAAGATGTAATGGATACAGTTCACTTCAAGAACTTCTCTACTTTCTATCACAACGATCGTGATTTTACTGATGATGATAGTACGTTCTATAAGTGGAACGGAACGTTGGGTCATACCTTCCAGAAAAATATAAATGGGACACCCAAGCAAATTTGGCAGAAGCCTTTGCGGAACGAGAAAAACTCAAATGGAACCAAATCCGTTTATGCTGGTAACGCAGCGCCTGCAGGCGGAAATGATTATTTAAAGCGTGAGCGTGTTTGTGCAGTTAGACTTTGGGATTTCAGTGATACCTATGCACCAAAGTGTACTACGGATGTCACTCGAAATAAAAACGTTTATATAAACTGTCAATATTCTCATGATACATTGCCAACGCATTATTACAAATCATGGGATTTGATTTTGTTGGAGAGATTTAAAACATCTCCAATGGAAGATGCGATATTTATTACTTCAACCGGTTTATGTAAAAAGATTCAGGTTTGGGCATCAGATACATTGTGGGTAGTATTGGATACCATTGTTTTTGTTCCCAAGACCAAGGCGGATTCAGCCACCGCAGCGACTGCTAAATACAAAAATGCGATCAAACATTATGTTCCCTATTTTAAAATGAAGGGAATTGGCGAGCGTTTGGTAGAGGATTCAATTACCATTACGTTGGGTGCAAAAGATTCTGTATATATTAACAAGATATTGCACGTAGGCCCCAAGACTGTGTTGGCTAAGGACAATGATATCATCCGATTGAAAAGCAAAACGGATTCTATCGTTTATAATTTCTCTGTATATACTCGTAGAGATACATTGCCTTTGCCCTTACTCAAGATTCGATTGGCGAAGGGTGAAAAACCTACACAATTAAAAATGTTATTGATGTCTAAGATGGGTCGCTTCAATGGACTAAATTATGGTACAGATTACATCATCGATTACAAGCGATACCGCGAATTGTATTATTCTAAAATTCCTCAGTGTAACAACGTGAAATTAAACCACAGAGATACGTGTCATCCAATGAAGTGCGAAAGCGAAGCAACCAAACAGTTGGCGATGCTTCATGCCAATGCAGGGGGTGTTGGATCCGGTTTATTGAAAGATGCGATTGAATGTTTGGGTGCGAAGAACCCTCAATATGGTGTTACCTTTATTTTGAGTGATTTGAAGCCAGGATGTACTTTCTCTATGATTCAAATCAACTTTGATTCAACATGTAATCCCAATGGTTGGGTTCCGTTGAGTGGATTGAGCCCAGGCGGACGTCCCCCAGGACCCCCATATCCAGGATATCAGCCAGCAGGTAACCCACCAAGCAGATATTCTAAGCAATATTCAGCTTCTGCAGTGTGTGATCCAAGTGGATGTATTACTGTAGGCATAGTTGTGGGTAATGGTGTTCGCAAGCCGGGTACTTTTTCTCCTCCAACCAAGGATCGTCCGATCTGTAGCGATACACAGTGGTATAGGAAGTTTGCGTGTTTCCCGATGATTGATCCTGCGTTTGAGGTGATTATTCCAAAGCCCAATTCAGTAGGTATTCGCAAGATTTGTAAGGGGGACCCCGTGATTGTTCGTCCTATTCCTGGAAATAAAACCCGTACAGATGATTTAAAATCACTTCGTTGGTCATTTGAAACTGGAAATGCTAGTCCTTCATATTCAAGAGGATGGCGCCGTTATATTCAAGAGGACTATTTTAGATATCAAAAAGTACCTGGAAAAAACCAAAAGCGTTTGTATAACTACATGGTTCAAAACCGTGGTGGTGAGGATCCAGTGCAGGTTCCCTGTACCGATATTTGGAATGATGGAAATACCAAGTTGACCAAAAAGCCAGATACCATTTATACTGCAGAGATTCGTGCTTGGCAGATTGGGGCTGATGTTTCAGCAGTTTGGGATAGAATGAAGGAGCGTCTGGATGCCCGGGGATTTGATCCATTCTCACTTACAGGTGCACAAATTGCCCAAATGATTTGGAACAATAAAGGAGTGATTGGTCAGCCATCTACCGGAGCATACGGTTGTATTGATACCACAGGATTTGGTCGGTTTATTCGCTACTATATAATTCCGAATAAGGATAGTATGACGATCTTGCATTATCGCGATACAACAATTCGTCCTACCGATATTAATAAAGTAGGTAATGTTGATTATCCTTCCTATCGTTTTGTACCGAAATGGGTTGGATATCACTTGATAAGTATTTCGATGACATCTTCCAATGGAAAGTGTGATGATATTGCAGCTTTCCCAATATTGGTTGGTTTTGCGATGGAATTGGAATTGCCAGATAGTATCGTTTGTCAGGATCAGGCAACTACCTTGGAGGCTTTGCCGAAATACAAAATGTTCCACCCAGATCCAATCAACTTTGGCACATGGGATTTTACAGACTATTGGAGAGATCCAACACGTCAGGCAGAAACTGCGCAGGGTAAACCTAACCGTGAGGCTTTCACGAAATGGGATTGGAACAAAGCCGATGATGATCCAAGTAAGCCAATCACAATCTTCGGTGGTCAGCCTTGGGGTGCTACCGGTGTAGGATCAGTCATTTCTCCTTGGGTTGATTTGGGTGGCGGTGGATCTGTGGCCAAATATTATAAAAATGATTCTGGAGTTTATATCTTTAGAAACATAGCTGGAGATAGTACTGGTTGTATGGACACAGTTACCCGTAAGCTCTTTATTACCCGTTTGGATGTGAAGTTTGGCTTGAACGTTTCGGTTCCCTCTTGTAACTCTACAATTGAATTCTTTGATAGTTCTAAAATGTTTGATCCATGCAGATGGGCGATGAAAAATTGCAATGGTCCAACACCAATGCAGTGTGACTATATCAAAGAATGGTATATTGATTGGGGCGATTCTTCGAACAACTTGTTCAAGAGGGCAACATCTAACCAATCTGGTTTGCCAGATCGTATTGGACATAAATATACCCGCAACGGATGGTTTAAAATCCAATATCGTTTAAAAACCGACCAAGGTTGTGAGGATACATTTAGTCGTTGGATTTTGATTCCTGGACCACGACCAAGGTTTGAATTCACCACAAAAGCAGGAAATGAAATCACTATTTGTGAAGGCGATAGTTTGCAATTTACCAACTTGACCGATACTGCATCGAAAAAATCTGATTGGACATGGTTCTGGGGTGATGGAAAAATCGACAACAAGAAAGATCAGTTCTTATGGCATACTTACAAAAAGCCTGGTAAATATTGGGTATTCTTGGAGCAGTACGACTCTTTGATTTTGCCTCCAAATATCCGTAAATTCTGTCCTGCAACGTTCCCAGACACCCCATCGCAGAAGGCATTTATCGTCACTGTATTGCCACGTGATTCGGTCCGAGGGGTGGTGCTGAAGATGGCGATTTGTGTGGGTGACAGTAACTATTTCGTGGATAATTCAGATACTATCTTGAAATCATACAAGTGGAGATTTCAGAATTTGAGTACAGGTCAGATAGATACCGTTACAACCACGAGCAAAAAGTTGGCATGGCGTTTCACCAAACCAGGTCAGATAAGGGTATCTCACTTCGCCGACTACGATCCAAACCATCCAAGGCCATGGTGTCCTACAGTAATGGGCGATATCATTTTCCTTGTGGATTCAGTGGTTTCTGACTTTACAATTGACTCTTCAAAAACTCCGGATTATACATATACTCGAACCGATATCAATGGTACGAAATGGCGTTGGGGTTATAATCACCAGAATAACATCAAGTTAACGAAGGAGCCTTTGATTGTTGATTATGCCGGTAGCGATAAAGTTGTGAGTGCCTCTTACAGTGGTACTGATACTTTCTGGATTTGTTTGGAGGTAACGAACCCAACTGGTTGTAAGGATACCATTTGTAAGCCAGTGTATGTAAACCAATTTATCTTATTGGCAAACGTTTTCACTCCAGGAAATGGTGACAATAAAAACGATTACTTCAATGTCCCAATTGCAGGTCAGGCGTTGTTTGAATTGCGCATCTACAACCGTTACGGTGAACGCGTGTTTGAAACATCGGATCCTGGAATTAAATGGGATGGTACTGTGAACAACAAGGGTGCTGAAGTTCCTTCTGGTACATACTTCTATCAGTTGACATATCAATTCAAAGGAAAAGACAAGATTAACAAGGTAAATGGTTCGGTGAACGTGATTCGTAAGGCACCATAATTCGTAAAGAGAATAAAATAAAGAAAGCCCCGCAGAACCTGCGGGGCTTTCTTTATTTTTGCAGCGATCCAAGATGACGACCTCGAACCAAAATTCATATCACACAGACACCATTGTTGCGCGGGCCACGGCGGCCGGCGTTGGTGCCATTGCAGTGGTTCGCGTTTCGGGGCCATCGGCGATAAAGCTTACGGATGAATTACTGAAAATGGCTGTTATCGACAAACCGACGCATACCGCACATTTGCGGACACTTTACGACGAGGACGGTGTTATGGATGAAGCCTTGATTACGATTTTTAAAGGAAGTAAAAGTTACACAGGTGAGGATACGGTGGAGGTTTCGGTTCACGGAAGCGAATACATTGTAAGTCGTGTTTTGAAGGCCTTCATTCGCAAGGGCGCGAGGTTGGCGGAACCTGGGGAATTTACCCAAAGGGCGTTTTTGAACGGCAAACTCGATTTGGCGCAGGCAGAGGCCGTGGCCGACTTGATTACGTCTGAGCATCGTATCGCACATGATTTGGCCTTAAAACAGCTAAAAGGAGGCTTTTCGAAGGATATTGCCACGCTAAGGGATAGGCTTTTGCACTTTACCAGTTTGGTGGAGTTGGAATTGGATTTCGCGGAGGAGGATGTTGAGTTTGCATCGCGCAGTGAATTGAAATTATTGGTGGAGCTTATTCAGTCTGAGGTTGTGTCGCTTCGTGATTCTTTTGCCTTGGGTAATGTGATCAAAAAGGGGTTGGCATTGGTTTTGGCAGGACGACCGAATGCTGGGAAGAGTACGTTGTTTAATTCGTTGTTGAATGAGGATCGGGCGATTGTGAGTGAGATTGCTGGAACAACAAGGGATGCCATTGAGGCGCAATTGAATTTTGAGGGTTTTATGTTGCGATTGATCGATACGGCAGGCATTCGGGAGGCAACGGATGTGATAGAGCAGGAGGGCATCGCACGGACATTTTCTCACGTTGAGAAGGCGGGTGCTACGATGTATTTGTTGGATATGGGCAGTTGTTCTTTGGCCGATGCTGAGCAAGATTTATCGATGTTGAAGCAGAAAACTTCGCGCGTTTGGGTGGTTTGCAATAAGATGGATTTGGCGGTTACGGTTAGCCAGCAGGCGTGGATCGATATGGTGGAGGCGATGGGGCTGGAGGAGCCTTGGTTTGTATCGGCAAGGGACAAGGTTTCGGTACAAGCGTTGCGTTTGGCTTTGGAATCTAGATTTATGGGCGGACTGGCTGATGTGGGTGATCAAACGGTAGTGACGAATGTGCGTCATGCCGAGTCTTTGAATCACTGCGCAATTGAGATGCAACAGGTTTTGGACGGGATGGTTTCAGGGTTATCGGGCGATTTATTGGCGTTTCACCTACGTGAAGGGATTCGGGCGTTATCGGGCATCACGGGCGAGATTGGCGTGGATGAAATTCTTGGATCGATATTCTCTAAGTTTTGTATCGGCAAGTAATGGCCGATAATCAACGATAAACAAAAACAACGAAAGATAAATAGAACCCTTGCCTAGCAAGGGTTTTCGCGTTTTTGGGGTAGCTGACATTTTTCG
>NSIB01000024.1 GCA_002737625.1 Flavobacteriales bacterium
TCGTAGGCGCAGTCTTGAATTTGACGAATGCCACTGATTGTTTCGGTGCCGATGAGATTGCCTGCGGTATCATAGATAACCATGCGATTGGAGTCGAGGACGAGCACGGCGTATCCAATGGGGAGTTTATGAAAGGCGATATTTCGGGGCGATTTCAGGTTTTTGGCGAACAAGGTTTTATTACCAGCGCTATCGATCTGAAGGACTTCGCCACTGCCTTGATTGGTGATCAGGTAGCGATTATTGAATGGGTTATAGGCCGATGCGTTGGGGGCGTTGAAATAGTATTGCGCATCAGCGGCGCTAGAGAATCCGAGCAGGAGGCAAATTAGGGTGATAAGGTTCTTCCGCATGATTGTGTTGCGGGGTGATAGACATAAGCGCGGAGAGATGCGTTGCTTTCAGAGCACAATCATAGAGCTACCATCAATTGTGTAAGATGTTCAATTCAATTCAAACAAAAAAAGGGGGCTGCGCCCCCTTTTTTTGTTATTCCTATCATAAAAAAACGTCCCCGGAAATTACAAGGACATCTCCTAAATCAATATCTGTAAGTATCCTTCTTGTAAGGACCGTTCACGTTCACACCGATGTAATCCGCTTGCTCAACAGTTAACTCCGTCAATTCAGCACCGATGTGCGACAAGTGCAATTTCGCAACCTTCTCGTCCAAATGCTTTGGCAACACGTAAACCTCATTTTTGTAGCTCGCGTGGTTGCTCCACAATTCCAACTGAGCCAATGTCTGGTTCGTGAAGCTGTTACTCATCACAAAACTAGGGTGACCCATTGCGCAACCCAAATTCACCAAACGACCTTCAGCCAATACGATGATTTCATTGCCGTTCAAGTTGTACACGTCAACCTGTGGCTTAATCGTATACTTTGTATCGCCATGGTTCTTATTCAACCAAGCCATATCAATTTCGTTATCGAAGTGACCAATGTTACAAACGATGGTCTTGTCCTTCATCGACTCAAAATGCTTCGCTGATACGATGTTACAGTTACCTGTAGCAGTTACTACGATGTTCGCCTGAGGAATCGCTTTGTCGATGTGTACCACCTGATAACCATCCATCGCCGCTTGCAATGCACAAATCGGATCGATTTCTGTCACCATCACACGTGCACCTGCACCGCGCAATGAATCGGCAGAACCTTTTCCTACATCACCATAGCCACAAACAACAGCCACTTTACCGGCCATCATAATATCAGTAGCTCTGCGAATTGCATCTACCAAACTTTCTTTGCAACCGTATTTGTTATCGAACTTGCTCTTGGTTACGCTATCGTTTACGTTGATCGCTGGGATATGCAAAGTGCCTTTCGCCATGCGCTCGTACAAACGGTGAACACCCGTGGTAGTCTCTTCGCTCAAACCTTTGATACCAGAAATCAATTCAGGGTAACGATCAAAAACCATGTTGGTCAAATCACCACCATCGTCCAAAATCATATTCAATGGGTTTTGCTCAGCACCAAAATGCAAAGTCTGTTCGATACACCAATCAAATTCCTCTTCGTTCTGACCTTTCCAAGCATATACAGAAATACCAGCAGCAGCAATTGCCGCAGCTGCGTGATCTTGGGTTGAAAAAATGTTACAAGAGCTCCAAGTTACCTCAGCACCCAATTCAGCCAACGTTTCGATCAAAACCGCAGTTTGAATTGTCATGTGCAAACAACCCGCGATGCGAGCGCCAGCCAATGGCTTAGACGCACCAAATTCAGCGCGAAGTGCCATCAAACCCGGCATTTCAGCCTCGGCCATTTTAATTTCTTTCCTACCCCATTCTGCCAATGAGATGTCTTTTACCTTGTAAGGAACGTATGTAGATTGCGTTGTCATTGTTAAATTTTGCGCAAAATTAGGCATCGCGAGCCACATTACCCCAAAAATACACCAAGAAAGATGCATCGTTCACGATCAATTTTGTTGAACTTTCAACAATTTAAATCGTTAATCATCAATCAGTCCGATTAAAATCCGCAGTTGCAGCCGGTATTTTTTGCTTTCACGTGACCTCTGGGCGAACCGCAAGCCGAAAAAACAACCCCCGCACAAACCAATAATAAAACCCAAATAGAGATGCGCTTTACCCCCAAATTCAAGACAAATTTTTGCATAAAACACAAATATACAAAATCAAATATCAATCCCCTCAAGCCGATGTCGTAAAATTGTAGTCGATATGACCACCCTCTCCCTCCTCGATTTTGCCAAAGAATGGCTCCTACACCTCGATGAAAAATTGCAATTTCTAGTAGGCGAATACAAAAACCTCACCTACCTGATCCTTTTTGCCATCGTTTTTGTTGAAACCGGACTGGTTGTCATGCCCCTGCTCCCCGGAGATTCCCTGCTTTTCGCCGCTGGCTCCATCGCCGCGATGGACGGAAATCCTCTCAATATTTTTGTCCTCATCCCCCTGCTTATTGTGGCTGCCCTTTTGGGCGATAATACCAATTATTTTATTGGGTCTAAAATTGGGGTGCGGATATTCGACCTCAAATGGAAACTGCTCAAGCGAGAATACCTCGAACAAACCGAAGCCTTCTACGAAAAACATGGCGGATACACCCTCATCATGGCGCGTTTTGTTCCCATCGTGAGGACATTTGCTCCTTTTGCGGCCGGACTTGGCTCAATGACCTACAAAAAGTTCATTGGTTATTGCATCGCCGGAGCGGTACTTTGGGTGACAAGCATCACCACTTTAGGGTATTTATTGGGATCTATTCCTTGGGTGCACGACCACTTTGAAACTGTAGTTTTCGGCATCATCGGCATATCGATTTTACCCATCCTTTTCAATGCAGTGAAAGCAAAGTTGAAAAAGAAATAATCCACGCCATCGCTCAACAACCCAGTTTCACGCCATGACATCTACCAAAGCTTTTCGTTTGGGATTGATTGGTCACCCCGTTTCCCATTCTAAATCACCGGAGATCTTTCGGGAAAAATTTGGTCGCGAAGGATTTCCCAATGCTTCTTACGAACTGTTCGATCTTCCTACCTTAGACAATTTTGAGGCCTGGATTAAACAACAAGCCAATGCCGATATTCCTTTGCTCGGGTTCAACGTCACCGTCCCGCACAAAACGCAAATCATTCCGTTTTTAACCACGATTTCAGCAGAGGCCCAAGCCATCCAAGCCGTGAATACTGTCGTGGTTTCTCGTAACCCAATCACCCAAGAAATTGAACTCCACGGACACAATACGGATGTGGATGGATTTGCGAAATCGCTGGAAATTATCTCGGATTCAGCGATCACTCAAGCCATTATTCTAGGAGACGGGGGCAGCGCCAAGGCGGTACGACATATCCTAAACCGACAAAAAATAACTTATTTCACGCTGCAAAGAGGTCGTATTTTGGAAACCAACACCCCGCTCAACGAGCTCCAAATCCCACCCCACACCTTAATTATCCAAACAACCCCCGTTGGCATGTGGCCTAACATCGAAGCGCATATTGAATTTCCTTTCCACCAATTAAGCCAAACCCACGTCGTGATTGATTTGATTTATAACCCCAGCCAAACTACCTTTATGAAAAAATGCGAAGAACGTGGCGCCATCACCCTCAACGGACAAACCATGCTAAACGCGCAAGCTGAAACCGCTTGGCAATTATTCAAATCGGCCCTCTCAACCCCATAAGTAAAATCCACCAATCATGAATCCAACAACAAGCCAACGCAAACCCCTTTGGATATTTTCAACAATCATTGCGAGCCTGTTTTTGTTGCAATCCTGTGTGAGTCATCGCATTTACAGCAAAAATCAAAGCGAAAAAGACATCGAAACAACCACAGAAGACGATAACAATCCCTTCTATATTGCGCCGTTTCAAACCAGTGCGGAGAAGATCTGGGATTTGATCCATACCGATTTGGCATTGAATATTCATTTTGATTCTTCCTCCATCGATGGATACGCAACCCTGACCCTCAAACCCCATTTTTACAGCCAAGACAGCTTGGTTTTGGATGCGGTAAACATGGAAATCTACGAAGTGCTAACGCATATCGAGGAGAGCAAAAGTGGAGTGAATGGTTCAAACGTGTTTATCCCACCGCCAACCCGACTTAAATTCAATTATCGAGAAAATAAGAAGCTGGTCGTTTATTTCAACGAAGTCATCACCCCAAACCAGCCGGTTTCCATAAGAATTCAATACAGCGCCACACCAGGGAAAAAGATACCTCTATCTTATGAGGCCAACGAACTGGAGATCGACCTCACGGAATTCGACGCCATTTCGGATGATATTGGCATGTATTTCATCAACGCCGACGGAAAAAATCCTACCAAACCCACACAAATGTGGACCCAGGGCGAGCCCCAAAGCAACTGTCACTGGTTTCCAACGTTGGACGCGCCAAACCAAAAGCATACGCAAAGAGTTAGCGTCACAATCCCGGGGAATATGCAGAGTTTGAGTAACGGAGAATTGAAGTCATCGGTTGACATATATGGCAACAATGGCATTCATTTGCGAACAGACGTATGGGTCCAAAACAAACCCCATGCGCCCTATTTAACGATGTTGGCCGTGGGCAAATGGGTTCGCGTAAAAGATTCGTTGCCTTGGCCCATCGACCCGAACTTGAGAAAAAAAGAGACCTTGCCCATCGAATATTTGGTTGAGCCCCAATTCAAAGACGATGCGAAAAGGATTTTTGGTAACACGCCGGAAATGATTCAGTTTTTCAGCCAATACACCGGGGTGAAATATCCCTGGGACAAATACAGTCAAGTGGTGGTGAGAGATTTTGTAAGCGGCGCCATGGAAAACACATCGGCCACGGTGCATATGGAGCAGTTGCAGCACGACAAATACGATCACATCGACGATACCTACGAAGATTACATTTCGCATGAGCTTTTTCATCAGTGGTTTGGGGATTACGTAACCGCCGAAAACTGGTCGGACCTCACCTTGAATGAGAGCTTTGCCACCTATGGCGAATACCTTTGGCGCGAATTCAAATACGGCAAAAGCAATGCGAATGAATGGCTTTACAGCACGGAGAAGAGCATTTATAGTCCAAGTAATTACAACCCCCTACTGAACCATCATTATACAAACATCAACCGGCAGTTCGATGGGGTTCGATACCAAAAAGGAGCTTGTATTTTGCATCTTTTGAGACAGTTTATTGGTGACGATGCATTTCGTACTTCGATGAAGCGATACCTAGAAACCTTTGCTTACAAGAGCGCTGAGGTGGATGATTGGCGACAAATCATAGAAGAGGTGACGGGCATGGACATGAAACCTTTCTTCAATGTTTGGTACAAGTCGGATATCGAAAAAGCCAATTTAACAATTACATTAATCACAACGGAACCCGAAAATCCTGCTGTTACTAACTCAGAAAGCCCAAAACAATTTGCGATTACGGCGAAATTTTGCAACAATTCCAACGTGGAATTCCAACAGTATTTTCAAATCGGATTCAAGGTTAAGGTAAATTATACGGTTGACGGTAAAAATCAGCAAATCGAAATTCCGCTGGGCTTCTGCGATGGCGAGCACCCCATCTCCGTGGGGAACATCAAACCCACCCAAATCGTTGCAGATCCCACTGTTTACTTGCCTTTGGTTCAAATTCAATACGCAATTCCACAAACCAGTGAAACGCCGCGATCCACTGAGTTGTATGAAATGTTCCTTTCGGCGGCGGGCTACTCTACTGATGCGATTCGAGAAAAGAGCAAATCCGTCCGCGCGGTCAATCTTTCTCACAATTATGATTTCGCCACTGTACCTACCAAACCAAACGATCCTACTTCGGCAATCAATTTAGCGCGCATTGCGAATCGACAATCTCACCTTGAAAATAGCCAGATATCATCTGTGTCCGACACCCTTTTTACGAGGTCTATGATGATTGATGTAATAGAGACATTGTTGGCTTCCAATGACAATTCCTCTGTTCTAATTGGCATTGAATTATTGAATAGTTTGGGCAGTTACGTTATATGGCGAGATGGCTCAGACCCTCAAATCAAATCACCTTATTTCTTCGATGGCAAAACAACTCGAATTAACCATTCAGAAAACTTTGGAAGGCGCGATCAACCCACTATTGATCGAATGAGAAAAATACTACTACGTCAGTCGAACAATCAACTTTTAGAGAGCAAAACACAATGTTTTCTGTTGCAGCATATTTTCAATTCTCCATCTTTAGAAGAACAAATCGCGCTCAGTATAGAGGAATCAAAGCCCATTAACCCAGGCAAAGTCACCGCCTCCGAAGCCGAACAGATATGGATAATGAGAAACACGGACAGCCCAATGAAGCTAGGCCTAATTCTCGATTTTTTAGGCACCCCCATTTCCAACCCCAACAACAAAAATGAAATGGGATTGGGTGTTTTTCAGCGCGAACCTTGGCAAGCTTGGACACAGGAAATGATAAAAGCTCCGAGTCCAAAACATCGCTTAATTTGGGCCGAAGCCATTGCCCAGAGAATATTGAACACAGAGGAATATCGTTATAATTTCTCCAACACTCCAGATCCCCATTTCTCCGACAAACAGGAAACCCAAGTTTTCAATAAACTCAACCTTGATGCCGAATTGGCCGAATGGAAAATTTTCACCCTAGCGGTATTAACAAAAGGGCAATTTGACGTACCGAGTGCTATCGAATTCCTTCACGAAGGGGATTATGAAAACCCAATTTTGGATTCATTGCTATGTCCAATTCTTTGGGCCAACATGAAGTCGATGGCTGACATTGAGAAAACTACCCAAAGCGATCCGCAGAACTATCAAAATTGGCTAACCGCCTTACGATGGTGCACCCGAAAGCAATATGACACCTTAATCACCATGGAAAATGTAGTCAAAGACTTGGGATCGAAACTCTCAGATCAAGATTATCGCGGCAATGGCTATTCCATGGCAATGGTAAACTGCCTAAAGGAAATCCATAACCAAGTAGTTGTTCCTAAGTAATAGCAAAGGGTGGTTTTTCATCGGATAAACTAAAACTTGTTTGTTATTTAAAATCATTCTAAATTTGTAGCACATGGAAGCCACCGCCGACTTGCTAAAACAAGGACAAAAAGCCACAATTGCGGGTCTAAAAGACGGCAATTTTTCTCAGAAATTGGCTGAAATGGGCTGCGTTCCAGGAACAGAAATTGTTAGACTGTATCAGTCGTCTGGTGGAAATACAATTGCCTATCGAATCGACACCTACCTCCTAGGTCTTCGGAGGGAAGAAGCAAATCAAATTGAAGTAACCCTATTGGAATTGGATCCCGCATGAGTTTCCCTAGCAGTTTCGCCCTCGTTGGTAATCCGAACTGCGGAAAATCCACCTTATTCAACCGATTAACGGGGCTCACCCAAAAAACCAGCAATTTACCTGGTACTACCGTTGAGGCAATGCAAGGTGAAATCCGAATAAATCAAGGAATCGTCACCTTGATGGATCTACCTGGTATTTATAGTTTATATACCAAATCTGAGGATGAAGGATTGGTGGTGAAGCATTTGATTCGTACAGACGAAAACAAACCCGAGGCAATCATTTTTGTGATGGACGCTTCAAATCTTCGTCGGAACCTCCTTTTGTTTAGTCAAGTGGCCGAATTGCAAATCCCCTGTGCTTGTGTATTGACGATGACGGACACTGCGGTTCGCAGAGGCATAGACATTGACCTCCTCGCGCTGCAAGCAGCGCTCGGAGTCCCATGCATCGCATTCAATCCTCGCAAAGAAAAAAACACCAGCAGCGTTTTAGCCCTATTCAAAATCACCGCCAAACCAAACATCATTGGCTCTCCAAGCCAATTGCCCCAAAGACTTAAAGAATATCAACAAGGCGCTAAAATACAAGGACTCAGCGAAGAAACCCTCCGCCGATATATTTCCATCGAAGAGGTGATAAAAAAATGCACCACCAAAAGGCCCGTGGGATTGAGAAGTCTGACGTTGAAAATAGACCGTTGGACAACTCACAAATGGGCAGGTTATTTCATTTTCGCTGGCATTATGATGGTTCTATTCCAAGGTGTTTTTAGTTTGGCCAAATTGCCCATGGACGCCATCGAAATCGCTTTCCAATCGATCAGAAATACCATAGAAACACTCCTTCCCAAAGGCCTAGTCTCTAATTTTATCGTTCAAGGACTCATCGGCGGAATGGAAGGAGTTGTTGTTTTTGTGCCCCAAATTTTTATACTGTTTTTCCTCATTGGCATTCTCGAAGACAGTGGTTATATGGTCCGTGCGAGTTTTATAACCGATAGAATCATGCGTAAACTGGGATTGAATGGCCGAAGCATCATCCCCCTTGTTGGCGGTTTTGCCTGCGCCATACCAAGCATCATGGCCACGCGAAGCATCAAAAGCAAACGAGAACGCCTCGCCACCATGATTGTTATTCCGCTGATGAGTTGCAGTGCACGCCTTCCCGTTTATGTATTACTCGTCTCTGTTGCGATTCCATTTACGCAATTTTGGGGACCCCTGCACGCCCAAACATTTGTTATAACCTCAGCTTATATGGCAGGTATCGTTGTTGCAATAATACTCGCCTTTATCTTTCGCTTGTTTCAACGCAAACAGTCCCCCTCAGAATTCATCCTTGAATTACCCACCTATCAAATTCCCAGAATTCAAACCGTTTTGCATCAAGCTTGGCTCAAATGCCTGTCGTTCCTTTCCGAAGCAGGTAAAGTGATTATTGTCATTTCGATGATTCTTTGGTTCCTCTCCAACTTTGGCCCCAGCGAAGCGATGAAAACGGCAGAAACGGAGGCGCATATTTTATCACAACTCGACCCATCGCATAGCGAGGACATCAAAACTACTCTGCGTTTAGAAGCCAGTTATGCCGGACATTTGGGCAAGTGTATAGAACCCGCCATCGAACCCTTGGGCTACGACTGGAAAACGGGAATCGCACTGATTACGAGCTTTGCCGCAAGAGAGGTTTTTGTGGGTACGATGGCTACCCTCTTCCAATCCAGCGAAGACAATACCCAAGGCATTATCGAAAAGATGCAAGCCGTTAAAAATCCGAAAACCGGAAAACCCTTATATGGCCTGCCCTACGCACTCAGTTTGATTGTGTTTTATGCCTTCGCATTGCAATGCATGAGCACGATGGCGGTCATGAAAAGGGAGACAGGTTCTTGGACATGGCCCATTGCATTGTTCCTGATCTATGGAGTCATTGCATACATCGGCGCTTACGTGGTCTACCATATCGCTATCTAAAAAATGCCGATTAAGTGCCGATTTGCGTAAGTTTTTCTGAACAATTTGACGATTATTTTGTATTTTTGCAAGGCTAATTATACATTACCCAGTATATTACCCCAATTAGATCAATAAGAACACATGAGGCAGTTAAAAATATCAAAGCAATTTACCAACCGCGAAAACAAATCGCTCGACAAGTATCTGAATGAAATTTCAAAGGTTTCCATGATCGACGCTCAGGAGGAAGTTGAATTGGCCCGGAGAATCAGGGAAGGTGACCAAGCAGCTTTGGAAAAATTGGTAAATGCCAACTTGCGTTTCGTTGTTTCTGTATCTAAACAATACCAAAACCAAGGCCTTACCCTCGGTGATTTGATCAATGAAGGCAACATGGGCTTAATCAAAGCCGCCAAACGTTTCGATGAAACCCGTGGTTTCAAATTCATCTCCTACGCCGTGTGGTGGATACGTCAAAGCATCTTACAAGCTTTGGCCGACCAAAGTCGTATCGTTCGATTGCCATTAAATAAAGTGGGTAGCCTAGGAAGAATCACCCAAGCATCGGCCCGCCTTGAACAAGAACTGGAGCGCGAACCAACACCCCATGAAATTGCAGAATCTTTGGAAATTTCTCTTTCTGAAGTAGAAAATGCCCTACGGTCCTCTGGCCGTCACTTGAGCATCGATGCCCCTTTGGCAGAAGGCGAAGACAATACCTTGCTGGGTGTTTTGGATCAAAACGATGAGCCAACTCCAGATATGCTGTTGTTAAATGAGTCGTTACAAAACGAAATCAATCGTGTTATTTCAACGCTAAGCGACAAAGAGCGCGACGTATTGAAATACTATTTCGGACTCGATGGCAACGCGGCGCATACCTTAGAAGATATTTCAGAAAAGGTGGGTCTTACCCGCGAACGCGTTCGTCAGATCAAAGAAAAAGCACTTCGCCGCTTACGCAAATCAAGCAAGAGTAAAATTTTAAAAACCTACTTGGGTTAAGACCCCCAACCCAGCGGCTAAATCCAGGTATCCAATCTGGCCCCGAGTTGAATTTGAAATCCCAAAAGGGTTAAAATTTCAAACAACCGAAGAGAAAAAATTTTATACGATTTCATTCAAAAGAGAGGGGGGCTGCTACGCAGCCCCCCTCTCTTTTCAATATTAGACCCCTCCAATCAAAGGAACTTTAACTACCAACACGAATGGTTGAATCATTCCTATTTTATCACCATCACCGTACCCTTGTACGCATGCATCGCACCATCAATATATCGGAACGTCACTGCAAATGCATAGAATCCCTCCATCACTGGCTCGCCTTTGCTATCCAATCCCTTCCAACCAATGGCAGGATCCTCGGAATAGAATAAAATCTCACCCCAACGATTCATGATCGTCATCCTGTATTTACTCAATCCAAATGCTTGGTATGGCTTAAACTCTTCATTTAATCCATCAATGTTGGGTGAAAAGGCCGTTGGCAAATAAAATAACAATTCTGGCTTCAAGAATATCTTCTTACTCGTAGTATCCGCACATCCCGAACTATTGCTAGCAATCAACGTCACATTGAAGTCCCCAGTACCAATAAATGTCATAAAGAAAGGATTTGAAGCCGACGATGTCTGACCATCTTGGAACATCCAATTATAGGTCTCCGTATTTTTACCCGTAAACACAAACTTCCAATCCGTTTCAAGTCCGCGTGATAACAGGTACTCAGCATCAAAATTCGCCACCGGCTTTGGCAACACAGTAATTGGATAAGCCGCCGTGGTCTTCACACAACCCTTATCAGATGTCACCGTAACCGTAACTCCATAACTACCATCAGTTGAATACGTGTGTTTAGGATTCGAAATATTAGCAGTTCCACCATCGGCAAAATTCCAATTGTACGATGTTATAGTTCCGCGATTCACCTTCGCCGCAGCATTAAACTGAATGGGCGCCATCGCACAAGCATTGGTTCCCGAAATAATCACTGAAGGATGCTCATTCACACGCAATACAATCGTTTTCTCTGTAGCACAACCCTTATCTGAAATCACTTTCAACTTCACTGGATAATCACCCGTATCAGGCATGGTCTGCGCCGATACGGCTTTTGTATTTGCCACTGCAATCCCCTTGACATACCAAGTATACGCAACAGCCGTTGCCGAATTCTCCTGCGTAATATTACTTGCCACAAACGAATTACCTACCAAACACTGCGCTACGTTATTCATTGCAAAATTCGCCACCGGCACGGGCCAAACGTTCACCGTCTTCGTGAGTGAATCCGAACATCCGGCTGCGGTTGTAATTACAAGTTTGACATCAAATTTCCCAGCAGACATATAGCCCTTACCCGTAATATTCTTTACCGTACCCGAAGTTCCATCACCCAAAATCCACTTGCTAGTATAGGTACTACCAAAAACGGTATTGTCTGTAAAGGCAAACAAATGCCCACCCAAACATGCAGTATCCTTGCTCGTTGTAAATGATGTAACTGGCGATGCAACCACATTCACGACCTCTGATGTTGAATCAAAACAACCTTCATTGGATTCAATGCTATGGAATATGCGAAATGTACCAGTAGTCTTAAATGAATGAACAAATGAATCACCCGCACCGCTTGCTCCATCACTGGTTTTCCAAACGTGAACCCCAGCCGATCCAGCATATGGATACTTCTGTTTGAAAATGTATTTATTCCCTTTTAAACACTGCGTTTTTCCATTGATCGTAATGTCCGCTTGAGGCATCGCATACACTTCAACCTCGCGCTGGAAGGAATCCAAACAACCATCTGTTGTACTCGAAATAATCCGAATCCAATATTTACCTGGACTGCTGAATTTTTTATTCAATACGGTCTTAGCCAAATTCATCGTACCATCTTGATACTTCCACCCTGCTCTTGCAGCCAATGTGGCATTTTTGGGAGCTGTACTTGCATCGTCCAAATTAAAGAAGTTCCCCACGAAACAGGTACTACTATCGGTGACAACAAAATAAGCCTTCGGTTCTGGATTAATATGAATCTTGACCGTATCAATATCTGCACAACCAAATGAAGAAGTGTTTTTCAAAATCACCAACTGCCAACCCGTATCGGTAAATTTAACACCCTTTACCACCGAATTGGTTGAAGTACTAGGGGTTTTGCCATACGTCCACCCCGTTGTATATGTGCCCGACGAAATGGTGGACTTGTCCGTAAAGTCAAACAGATTCGTTTTGAGACAGGCACTGTAAGTCTTCACATCAATCACGTTAATGGGCGAAGGCTGAACAACGAACGTAGAATCTATCGTATCCCGACAACCAAAAGGTGTCTCTGTAATCAACTGCACCTTGAAACTCCCTGAGGTCTTAAACGTATACTTTACTGCAGACGGTGGCACGGTGTCCTTATCGCCATTACCAAAATTCCAATACGATTTGCCAATCCCTTCCTTGCTTATTGAAGAATCCGACAACGTAATTTCTTGATTCTGACAGAAATAAGACCATGAACTGGTCATTTTTGCTATTGGATAAGGATAAACCACAAGTAACGTATCAAGGGTATCTCGACATCCTTTCTTTGACTGAACGATGTATCTTAATTTGTTTACACTAATCGTATCGAATTTATATTTGTATGCAATAGTATCTTTGGAATAAAAGAAGCCTTTGTATGTGTCGTAAATGCGGAAGTTCGACCATTTCCAACCATCGTTGTTATATTTGGTTCCGTCGCGCATTGCAAATACATCAGTCTTGTAACATTGGTCCAATGAATCATATTTAATGGCAGCTGTAATTGCATCCGCCCTGCGAACCCATGTAGAGTCGATAGAAACGCAGTTTGTGGATGTATCTGTTATCTTCAACCAAACTTTCATAGCTTTGGTCGCCGTATAAGTAGATAATTTAGTACTATCCTGCCATTTATAAATGAACTTCGAAGAATAATTTGGTGCTTGTATTTTTAAATTTAATGTTGATGCGCATTGAGTCGTTGTATCTAAAAATTCTAAAATAGGACCCTGTTTGATAGTGATAATTTTACTCCTCGTAATGGTGTCAACAGACCCACATTCCAAGGTTACCGGTATTTTTAAAACAACATAAAAAGAGCCCAATTTTTTAAATTTGTGAACTACATTTTTACCTGTATCAGTCGTCCCATCACCAAAGTTCCATCGGTAACCACGAATTTTGGGATTACCCACAACAACGGCACCAATTTTTACGTCTTCGCCCGGACACATCGTTTTACGCTTAACTGAAATATCAAAATTCAAATTCTCAAAAACTGCACCGGCGGAATAAGAATAACTTTCGTAAGGTCCCACTCCATAAGCCACACAAATAAAACCGCTATCCGACGTAACTGTATTAGAACTGGGATTGTTCACCTTAACTTGGGCGTAAGCATAATTACCACACGTTACATTGGTAAAAGCAGAAGACGAGAGAGCAACTCCATTTACTTTCACTGACGTCACTGCAGATTGAGTTACCAAAATATTAATCCAGTGTTGATTCATATTTGAAGTGGTTGCAGTTCCAACCAACGTACGAATCAATCTCTGATTGACATCGGGAGACAAAAACAATGCTGCATCTCCAGCACTACCGCCCAATCCAGAACAAGCTCCATTTTTCATATATTGCGCAACATAGGCCGGCTTATCGGTCCTAATGCATTCCGCCCTAGCTGTTGTTATATCCTGATAAATCCATTGCCCACGTTTTAAAATTGTATTTGTCAATGTACCATTAATGTATACTTTTGTTGTATCAAAAGCAGCTATCACCTTATAAACATACCCTTTGGTTTGCCCGCTAAATGGCATTAAAACATAGTCCTTTCCCAAGGCCAGTGTAGGTATAACCTGCGTGTATAAATGGTCCCTTCCCGAAAAAGTCGCGCAATTTCCCTTTGGAATAAAAGAAGACCGTGCGCCAGAAAAGACATTTACTTTACCGCAACCCTCAATCACACGAATCCTTGAACCCGTCATATCCCCTTTTTTAGCACCTGTTGTGGCCCAAGATGTAGCAGCTGGATCTGTATTGTTCGTACCATCCTTAGTGACTGATTGCACTTCATAAACCTGCCCCTTGGAAAGAGTAACTGTAAAGGGCGTACCCGCCGTTTTTCCTCCTTTTGTATCTGCCGCCGGAGTTATTTCTACTTTTACACCGTTGTCCATCCCGATAATAACAAATTCACTTTCAGCGTAATTGGAACCTGAGGTAATTGCATTTGGCGCAAAACTTGGAATATAAAATTCAGGTGCAGCCGGCATACTCTCATAAGGCAAAATAAACGTAGCATCAGAACGGTTTAATTCCAAATTTAAACAATATACGTTCACTGGATCTTTGGCAATGATGCGTAATCCTTTCTTACTATTAACATCCGTTGAACCAAATTCCGATCCAACAGGATAATAATATGTTCTATCCACTTCAATGCGATTCACTTTTCCAGCTTTAATATTCACAGATTGATTCGAGCCAGAAACCCTTGGATTATCGAGAACCAATGTCGTATTCACATCAGAGGTCACAAACAACAGTAAAGTATCTGGTAATCCGCCACTTCTGGTTTCCATTTCCATGAAACTCATAAAGAAGATCTTTCCTGTAGATGTGATTTGAGCCTCAGATTTAGAGCAAAAAGTAAAAATAAAAAGCAAGACCAAAAAGGCCGATTTTAAGGAAGGTTTCATGGCAATAAGAAAATATTTTAACAAGTTTAATTATAAACGCATTTTTTTACGATTTCGTTGCCTCTACATTAAATTTTATGACAAATATCTGACATTTTTTTTGATATGTTTTCAACACCTAGAAAATGGCGCCACTGAAAACAATTTCATCATCTAAATAAATAGCCACAAACTGGCCCGACGTTATGGATTTCTGGGGTTCCTTAAACGCAACTTGATAGCCCAATTCACGTACTTGCAAAGTACATGAAACCGATGTTTGACGATATCTATATTTACACATTAAATTCATAGAATTCAATACTTTAGACCTCATACTAGGCCGGACCCAACACGACTCATTTTCGAGTACAAACAACCCCATCGATAACAACCCCGGGTGATCCTCTCCTTGTCCAACAAAAATGACGTTATTTATCACATCTGTTTGTAGCACAAATAAAGGCAGTGGTTTCCCTCCAATTTGCAACCCTCTTCTCTGTCCTCTAGTATAAAAATGTGCCCCTTGATGGTTGCCTACAACTCTACCATCGGATGATGAAAATTTTGAGTGCCACTGGTGATAATCCTCCAACCCCTCCATATTTTTCATGCGATCAAATTCTCTTTTTGCTGCTATTCCATTTGCATCAATCTCAACAACGTCACCTTCCTTAACCTTGAGCTGCTGCTGTAAGAAATCCGGCAAACTCACATGGCCAATAAAACAAAGTCCTTGGCTATCCTTTTTTGTCGCCGTAGCCAGGCCGCCTTCGGCGGCCAACCTCCGTACCTCGGATTTTTCCAAATCCCCGATAGGAAATAAAGCCTTGCTCAATTGAAACTGATTCAACTGACATAAAAAATAACTCTGATCCTTGTTTTTGTCCAACCCACTCATCAATCGATACTCCTCTACCCCATCCACCAAAACAACCTCCTTGCGCACATAATGTCCCGTGGCCACATAATCCGCACCCAACTTTAAGGCCTCATCCAAAAAAACATCAAACTTGATTTCACGATTACACAACACATCCGGATTGGGCGTCCTACCCTTCCCGTACTCCTCAAACATGTAATCCACAATTCGCTCCTTGTAAATTCCACTCAAATCCAACACCTGAAAAGGAATTCCCAAATGTTCCGCCACCAACATCGCATCGCGACTGTCTTCGATCCAAGGACATTCGTCCTCCAAGGTAACACTGGCATCATTCCAATTTCGCATAAACAACCCGATTACCTCATGCCCCTGCTGCTTCAACAACAAAGCCACCACGGAGCTATCCACACCGCCACTCATTCCCACAACAATGCGTGCCATTGTACAAAGTTCGGGATTGTTTTGCTAAAATCAGTATTTACCCATCCAACGACGAATTCCCCACTCTCCGCCAAAGCACAAAATCACAACCAACAACCAGAAAACAGAATCCCACCAATGCTGATTGCTCAATTCCCGTCGCATCACCGGCACTTGATTCAATTTAACATTCAATAACTTGCGAAAATTCTCCACCTCGCCAACCTTACAAAATCCTCCGTCCGAACGCGTTGCCAAAGACATCAGCAACCCATGATTCGCCTGCAAATCCATCATTTCCATCGGTTGATTCACAACAGCAATTTGCTTTTCCACCGTTGTTCGATCAATCCCACCCTCCGCAATCAGCTTATACTCACCCTCCGCCAAACCCGTCACAACACCACGCCATCCCCCTTTGTCCTTTTCCAAAGCCACTTGCGTCAATTCATCACTCCCCAATTTGCCTACCTTACCAATTCTCAAGGTTCTCGGCACCACATCATCCAATTCATCCGCCTTATCTCTACAAATCACGCGAACAATCACTTCCTCCGAGAGATCAAATTGCTGTTTTGATATCGAAATTTCCAACGATTTTTTTACCGAAGACCCCGCCGCTAACAACCCTGTCATCCGCCTAACCCAAGCATCAAAAACCTTTCCTTCACCGTCCTTACGATCCTCAATCCGCCAACGCCATATCCCCTCACCAAAAAACATTCCTACCCCCGCATTCCCTACTTTCCATATAGACATGAGCGGCAACTGCGTTGCCGCGCCACCCCACTTTTGCCATAATACCGCTGAACTCCCCATTGGCAATGTCAATTTCACCACCGGCGACTTTACCGGAGGCATATTCCCCCACCGCAAAGACTCTTCCGACGAAGGACTCCAACCAGAAAACCCCTCATTCCATTGCGGTTGCGCATCTTGCCATATCGATGAAACCGAGCCCCAATTCACATCAAAGACCCTACCCAAACCACCCCATTGCATTCCCGGAGTTGCAAAAATCCATACCGCCTTGCCCCGCTTCAATTGCCCCGACAACCATTCCAAATCCGACTTATCCGACCAATTCCACCCATGTAAAACGTAAACATCGGCGTCGCTGTTACGATCATTTTTCGACTTTGCAACGCAAGCAAACTGACCTTCACTACCCAAAGCCCTGCCAATGGCCGAAACATCCGGATGCGGCGCAGCAAACAAAATCTCCACTTTCTTGCGTTCATCCACCACCTTCACATATTTGGTTTGACTATTATTTACAAGATTCAATTCTCCTTTTATGGGATTCACTACAATACTCACCCGCTTTAAACCCACCGATTTTGGTTTGATCTCAAAATTCACCCGCTTCCAGTCCGAAGCCGACGCAACCGACCAAATCAAACGGCCCACCTCTTCCTCGCCAACCATGCATCGAACAATCACAGACTCAGCAGACAATTTAACCGCACGAATGCTCGCCTCCACAACAAATGAATTACCCAAAAAGACCTCTTCATTGCATAGCAACCCGCCCACCAACGCATCAATTCTCGGCGCAGTATTCCCAGCACCCACCGCAATGATTGGCGTATGCGGTGGCAAGGAACCCACCAAAGGATCAAGTCCTTCATTGATAATCCCATCGGTCATTATCACCATCCCACCCACCGGAGCAGTCACCGACTTTGCAGTAGCATGGCGCATCACGGCCGACAAATTGCTCTTAAATCTTTCCTTCGTAGATATGGAATCGCCAGAAAAAACATCGTGCGCAAACCCAAAACGCTGAATCCTCATTTTTTTCATCGATGCTATCTCCGTTGACATCGACCGCCATTTTTGGAGCGATGCTGAATCAACAGACGCACTTCGATCTTCGTAAACCAGCAAAACGGGCGTCTCTACCTTTTCCTCCTGTAGCCGCCACCAAGGATTGAACAACAACAATAAAACCCCTGCATATCCAATAAAGCGCAACCCAAAAGCGACCCACCATATTTTTGAGCCCAGATGGCGTAAAATTTTATAATAATGTAAAGTCGACAGGCCGATGGCTGCCAAAAGAACAAATATCCAAGCCCAAACTGGAATGCCTAACATGCCGAAACCAGTGGAAAATTAGAATTATTTCTTTACAAATGAAATCGTTTGCACTTTGCCTACAGATTGGCAACGAATAAAATACAAACCTGCGGCCAACTCAGAAACATCCATACGGCCATCAATTGGCGCAGTATTCTTAACAACGGCACCTTTAGAATCAACAACATCAAAAGCAGCATTGCCCAAATCCGAAACATTCAACACATCTACAACTGGATTGGGATACACTTGAACCGCCTCAGTAATCCATGTTTTTGTTTCAGCACCCCAACGAATGTAGATGTTCCAAGTAATGGTATCTCTATCCGATGGATTATCATAATCCCACAATGCATATTTCACCACAGCAGTATCTGCCTTTCCGTTTGGAAAAACCGTAATCTTCAAAGAAGCCTCTCCATTGGGAGCCACTTTTGCCATAGTATCCTTATCCAAAAATGAAGCGAAACAATTTCTGTTATCGCAAAAAGACACATCCCAAACAGTAGGGAAATCAACAATCACTTTTTCATAAGCAAAAACGATGGGCGATTTTTTGATATTCTTGAAGTGAATGGTACAATCCACCGGCATATCTGCATTGGGATAAAACGTATGTTCAGCTTTTCCATTTTCTAACTCAAAACCTTGAGCCAACAAAGATCCAACCCCACAAAACACAATGCCCAACAAGGCGCCGAAGCGATTCAACGAATTTTTCATTAATACAAAAATACGAAATTTCGCGGACATCACATTCATGGCCGAAGCCGACACCGATAATCCGTTTTACAACCTTGCAAAATCCATCAAATCCTCTACTACACCGCCAAAATTCGGATCATCCAAAGGCAAATCGCGACGATCCTGACCTCTTCGATACCAATACGAAACGATGCCCGCACCCATGCCACCCTCCACATCCGTATGCCAAGTATCACCCAAATACACCGCTTCCTCCGCACTACAACCCGCTGTTTCCAATGCCAAAGCAAAAAACCGCGAATCTGGCTTTGCCATCCCCACCGATTCCGATGTCATCATAAAATCAACAAAAGCCCCAATTCCAGAAACAGAGATCTTGGTCTGCTGCGTCCTCTCAAACCCATTGGTTAACAATGCGATGCGATATTTTTTCTTCAATTCCGTCAAACAATCCAAGGCTCCTGGCATCATGCGCGTCATAATCGGACAGATATCCAAATACTCCTGCCAAACATTCTCTGGCTGCAAAGCTGCCGCAACGCCCATGGCATTAAATGTATCCGTAAACCTTGCCGTACGAAGCACTTCTTTTGTTACCTCGCCCTTTTCGTAACGCAGCCAATATGCCGCATTCACATCTTTATATAACGACAGAAATTGATCCACATGAAAATCACTGTGCAGATGCAGTTCATGTCGATGATATAATTCTTTGATCGCCTCTTCGGCATTGGCATCAAAATCCCAAAGCGTATTGTCGAGGTCTAAAAAAACCCATTTTACCGCTTCGGAAAACGCCCTCATCCCAATACTTTATCGATTTTAGCGCAAAGAGAATCATAGATAGCTCCCACTTCGCCGATTCCTTGAACCCCTTGATATTTACCTTGTGACTGATAAAAACCTTGTAAGGGAAGGGTCTTGTTTTGATATTCTTGAAAGCGATTTCTGATGGTAGATTCGTCTTGATCGTCTGCTCTACCGCTACTCTGACCGCGCAATAACAAACGCGTAACCAACTCATCTTCATTCACTTCCAATCCCAATACGATACCAATTTGGGTATTAAAGTCGGCCAACATTGCATCCAAAGCCTCAGCTTGTGGCGTTGTTCTAGGGAAACCATCAAAAATGAACCCTTTGGCCTCAGTGTGAGCAAGCATAAAATTCTTTACCATTCCAATCACAACGGCATCGGGCACCAATTCGCCTTTGGCGATGTATTCGTTGGCTTGATTTCCGAGGTCGGTTCCGGCTGCGCGCTCCGCGCGCAGAAGATCCCCGGTAGAAATATGCTGCAAGCTATATTGTTCCAATAAACGCTCACTTTGCGTCCCTTTCCCCGCCCCTGGAGGGCCAAAAATGATCAGATTTAACATAATGTAGGTCGGCAAAAATAAACATTTATCCCAACGCCGCACACAAATTTCAAACCATTACCCCAACAAGCGCGTCTTCCAACGTTTCGCACGCTGCTTTAAGCCACTCACCGTCATGGGAAATATCCATCGATATCGCTCATTCCAAACCAAATAATTCTTCAGCGAATTGTATTCATTATAAGCCTGGGTGCCGCCATTAGCAGTCACCCCATCACCGCCATTAGCAGCCCAATCGAAAACACCCGCCAACTTCGCTTTTAAATTAAATATCGAACGCACATACTCCGTTCCACTCACCAAGCCAAAGCCCGCCGATTCCATCAAATATCGCAAACTAGCCAAAGTAAAATGATAAGAATGGGCGTTCTGATAATACTTCATCACATCCATGCCGTAACTCTTGTGAATGTTCTTCAAACCCGGCACCTCGATATATACCAAAGTCTCCGTCCCGCTTATGTTTGCGATATTCTTCATCTCATCCAAGGGATGCAAAATATGCTCCATTACGTGGGAATAAATCACCAAATCAGGTACAAAATCCAAAGCCAATTCACTCAACATGCAAACCCGCAAATCTAAGCCATGGACATCTCTGCCGTAAGCCACATATTCTGAACCCAAATCAATTCCGAGCACGGAATGACCTTTCCCCCTAAAAAAATCTAAAATACCACCGGCACCGCAGCCCACCTCCACAATTTTCATCGTATCACGCATCTCACCCGCACCGAGCAAAAAATTATAAATTCTCCGCCCTTGATTCCGCTGCTCAGCAAAAAAATCATCCGTGGCTCGCTCAGATCCTACATATAATGGTCGATACTCATTGTCGTAAAATTCGCCATACGCCGCATCCGTCATCCGGGGCGATGTATACACCATCCCGCAACCCTTGCACAACTGCACCGAAAAGAATAACCCATAGCGATCACGCTCTGCAATCAGCTCAGTTTCCAGCGAACCACAGCAGGCACAAGGCACAGATTCAAACACATATAAACCCTTTTCAACCTTCTCATTCACCGCATCCCGCTTCTGCAATTGCAAAGCATTGAGTGAAATACTGGGGCTTCCGGGGCCCATACAACGCGAAAACACTGACATTGCCGACAAAAATATGGCATTTGAACCCATTTTTTGTATTTTTGTAATCTGTGATGCTTCCCATCGCAAAAATTTATACGATGTATAACGAACCCAAACTCATAGCCGAAATAGGTTGCAACCACAAAGGTGTTTTCGAAATCGCAAAAGAACTTATCACCATGGCCAAGCAGGCGGGCGCCCATGTTGCCAAATTTCAAAAACGCAACAACCGCGAATTATTAACCGAAGAGCAATACAATGCACCCCACCCAAACCCAGGCAATTCCTATGGAAACAGCTATGGTGAGCACCGGGAATACTTGGAATTTTCTTTGGAACAACACGCCGATCTTAAAAAGTTCGCCGAAAGCCAAGGCATCGAATATTCTACTTCAGTTTGGGATGTTACCTCTGCCAAAGAGCTAATCCAAATCGAACCCAGTTTCCTAAAAGTCCCATCGGCCTGTAACAATTACATCGATTTATTGAGAGTGTTGCGCGATGAATACAAAGGCGAAGTCCATGTCTCTTTAGGCATGACAACCCACGACGAAGAAAACGAATTGATTTCTTTCTTCGAAGAAAAAGACCAAGCCAAACGTTTGGTAGTTTATTCTTGTACCTCAGGCTACCCCGTTCCTTTTGAAGATATCTGTTTGATGGAAATTCCTAGGATTTCAAGTGCGTATAAAGCCAAAGTGGCCGACATTGGTTTTTCAGGTCACCACCTCGGAATTTCTGTTGATATTGCAGCATATACATTGGGAGCCAATTGGGTTGAACGCCATTTCACAAAAGATCGCACCTGGAAAGGCACAGACCACGCCGCCTCTTTAGAATTTGCTGGTTTGCAAAAATTGGCACGCGACCTAAACGCGGTTTATCGCTCACTTCATTCTAAATCCACCGAAATTTTGGCGATTGAGCAAGTACAGCGCGACAAACTAAAATATCGCGGTTAATCCATGAAAACCGTGGCTTTCATACCAGTTCGCGGTGGCAGCAAATCCATACCGGGCAAAAATACCCTCCCGTTTAATGGGCAGCCCTTACTCTATTGGACAGCCAAAGCGGCGCAAGATTGCCGAGAAATTGCCGAGATAATTATCGCAACAGACAGCCAAGAAATTGCCGAAACAGCAAAAAACTTGGGCTTATCAAAAATCGTGATTTACAATCGGTCTGCGGAGAATGCGAACGACAAAGCAAGCACCGAATCGGTGATGCTCGAATACCTGGAAACATCCAATTTACAAGCTGAAGATCGATTTATATTAATCCAGGCAACCAATCCGTTTTTGTTATCGGACCATTTGAAAGATGGCATCAACCTACTCAATCAGCAATCTCAAGGATCGATTATTTCTTGTGCTACGTTTAAAAGGTTCCTTTGGAATAAAGATGGAACTCCGATGAATTACGATTTTATGCATCGGCCTAGACGACAAGATTTTGACGGGGCGATGCTAGAAAATGGCGCCTTTTATATTAATAGCGTTGGTAATATTCTAGAAACCAAAAACCGCTTAACGCATCCCATCGCAATCGTGGAAATGCCAGAATATTCAACGGTGGAAATCGATGAGCCGGAAGATTGGATCATCGCAGAAAAAATACACAGAAAACACATTTTAACCCCATAAAAACATGATTTTACCCAAACTTATTATCACAGACATAGACGGGGTGTGGACAGACGGCGGAATGTATTACGACAATACAGGGAATGAGTTTAAGAAATTCAATACCATCGACAGTGCCGGTATTGTTTTTTGCAGAAAACTCAATATTCCTATCGCAATTATCACGGGTGAGAATACAAACATCGTAGCGAACCGGGCGAAAAAATTAAAGATTGATTTGCTATATCAAGGCATCACAGATAAACTCACCGTGGCTACCGAGCTATGCAATTCCATGGGCATAAACCTGAGTGAAGTGGCATATATTGGCGATGATTTGGGCGATATCGACTTGCTAAAAGCGGTCGGATTTTCAGGTGCACCCGCCAATGCAAGTGATTACATCAAAGTAATTTGCGATGTGGTTACGATGAAAAAAGGAGGCGATGGCGCCTTTAGAGAATTTGTGGAAGAGATATTGGAACGCAGTGGCCAAATGAAACGCGTTTTGGGAATGTTTAATCTATAAATTTGAAATTCTAATTCCGCCATTGATGCCTATTTCAACGATACTTTCCCTCGGCAAAATTGTGATTAAGTCGCGCCCAACTCCAGGCATCCCCCAGAAAAAGGACGAAGAAATCCTCATCATCGGCAACGGTCCCTCAGCCAAAGAATTTTTAGAAACTGCTAAACATCGCACCGTTAATCCGGCATTGCTTTGCGTTAACAAGTTCGCGTTCGGACCCTATTTTCAGGAACTAAAACCCAAATACTATTTATTGTTGGACGGCGATTTTTTTCATTTTAACGAAGCCATTTTTCAAGATCCACAAGAGCATCCACGGGTGAAAATCAAACCAGAATTTGCAGAATGGCAACACCAAATCAACGA
>NSIB01000025.1 GCA_002737625.1 Flavobacteriales bacterium
GTTATAACCAAAAACCCCTGCACCACCCACCTGAAAACGCTCAAAGAATGTGAGTCCCAATTTAGGATTGTAAGCACCCAAAAAGCCCATTCTGGCCTTGGCCATAACAACCAACTTCTTATACACCGGTGTATACCATTCTACTTCCAATTTGCACTTATAGAATTCTGCCCATTTATAGCGTTCGTTCAAACTCATCTTGCTATAATCCTTGCCATTGATCAACGACAAAGGAGGGGTGGCCTGAGCAGAGAACATAAACTTACTACCCGACATAGGGTAGGTGAAGTCGCTCAAAGAGTTCCTAGTGATTTCTATTTTAGTTGAAGGGTTGTAGGAAATTCCATTAAAGCCTTTAGGGAATCCATAAAAACCACCATCCATGTTTTTCATGCTGTACTTCTGAAAGCTCATATCCAATGAAATATTAAAAAAGTCATCCGGCCATTTCAACCTTTTACCAAAGTTTACCCCAAACGTTGTTGATGTCAGTGATTGATGCAAAGGATCTGTTTTCAAGCGATAATCAAAACTGTTCACCGTATGATTCATTACCAAACTTAAATTATTCGGTTTCTTCCCTCCAAACCAAGGCTCTGAAAATGAAAATGTATACGATTTAAAATTCGCTCCGTTGCTCTGAGCACGTAAACTCAATTTCTGTCCATCCCCAGTTGGAACTGGACTCCAAGTCCCCGGACTCATTAATTTCCGACGACTAAAATTGTTCAACATAATCCCCGCGGTTCCAATCAAGGTTGGCGTTCTGCTATATCCTTGTCCACCATAACCCCCACTCAATTCAATTTGATCAGAAGGTTTTTCTGCCAAAATATATTCTATATCAACTGTACCATCACCAGGATTTGTCTTGGGATTTACATTCATTTGGGCAGGATCAAAAAGTCCCAAGGCACCCAAATCTCTCATCGTTCGTTGAATGTCACTTTTGGAAAAAACATCCCCTGGTTTTGTTCTAACCTCCCGCTGAATTACACGATCTGAAGTCTTCGTATTCCCTTTCCAAAACACTTTGCCAATGGTAGCCCTTAAGCCCTCACTAATCATGATATCAATGTCGATGCTGTCGCCGTTCACGCCCACTTCCATAGGCTGAATTTGAAACATTAAATAGCCATCGTCCATATATAAGCTGGAAATATCGTACCCGTTTAAATTGGCGCTCAACTTCTCATTAAGTAAAGTTTGATTAAATAAATCTCCCCTTTTGATAGATAACATGGTATCCAAAAGGCCAGTGCGATATTTCAAATTACCCTTCCACGAGATGTTGCCAAATCGGTATTGATTTCCTTCATAAAGATTGATATGTATCACGATACGATTCTCAGAAATCAATTGAACACTATCATAAAGAATTCTGACATCCCTGTAGCCCTTAGTGAAATAATATTTGATGATACGAGCCCTCTCCTCTTCAAACTTAGAATCAATGTATTTGGATGATTTCCAGAATTTAAACTTGCGATACCGGGGTTTTATATCTTTAATCTGCCCGATCAAATCTTCATCTTCCATCTTCTCATTCCCTGTGAATTCAATCCTTTGCACCTTTACCTTTAAACCCGGTTTTACATCAAAGTCAAAGTTCTCGTACCCTGGTAAAACGATAATACTATCATCGGGCCCTTTCTTAAACCCTTGTCTTCTTAAAATATCAACCTTGGCATTGTAATATCCTTTCTCTTTGTAATATTTAATAATCTTTGCTTTGCTTTGATTGATTAAGTCCGGGGTGATATACATACCCTGTTTTAAGCCCAATTCATCTTTTAACGTTTTTTGATTTGCGTTGCTCAAATTATTAAAACGGTGTCCCGACAATCGCGGTTGCTCCTCTACTCTAAATTGCACCACAACGGAACCATCATCTGCTGTTTGAAAAAAGACCTGAACATCACTAAAATACTCTAATTCCCAAATCTTTTGAATGGCGTTACTGATTTCAGGACCAGGTATTCTGATTTCTTGACCTACAGAGAGACCCGTTGCAAAAATGGTATTGGATCTTGAAAACGGTTTATTATTGACTTCGTAAGCAACTATGTTTTTAATTTTATAGGTGGCAGGCTCAATAAAATCATAATTTATCATGGGGGCATTGCGATAAAAACTATCCGCCGACTGGCCAAATAAGCCATTTGCAAGCCAATAGGCCAATGCTATAATGATTCCTTTTTTCAATTTTTACGCAATTTGCTCACTAGTTTTCCCAAAACGGCGTTCCCTGCCTTGATAATCGACGATTGCCTTGTAAAAATCGTCCTTTGTAAAGTCGGGCCACAAAACCGGAGTGAAATACAATTCACTGTACGCTATTTCCCACAACAAAAAATTACTAATCCTCTGTTCACCACTTGTTCGAACCAACAAATCTGGATTGGGGAAACACGATGTATTTAATGCTTTGTCTAATATTTCGTCATTGATCTCTTCCGGCGTTAATTTTCCCGATTTTACATCAACACCGATGCGTTTAATCGCCTCAATGATATCCCATCTTCCACTGTAACTCAATGCCAAAACCAAGGTAAGACCCTTATTTTCGGCTGTTTTATCTTTGGTTTTTTCCAATTGAGCCTGGCATTTCTTTGGCAATTTTGCCAAATCACCAATGGTAGCCAACTTGATTTTATTCTTCATTAAGGTTGGCAGCTCTGAATCTATCGTATCTACCAATAATTCCATGAGTCCGTTGACTTCTTGTTCAGGCCTTGTCCAATTTTCAGTTGAAAAAGCATACAGAGTGAGGTACCCAACACCTATCTCCGCGGCAGATTCAATGGCCGCACGGACTGCTTTTACCCCTTGCCTGTGACCAAAAATACGCATGTGACCTTTTTGCTTAGCCCATCTGCCGTTTCCATCCATAATGATAGCAACGTGCTGGGGGACACGATCTGGGTTAATTTGATATTGCGCTAAAAGATTGCTCACAGGACTGCAAATTTACCTACAAACTTGGGGAGTAAATCTATAAGAGAAGGTTAAACCCATAAAATAATACCAATCCTTCAAATGTGTATCTCCTCGCATTGTGCCTTGGGCCAATTTCCCGCCCCCGGTGAGTACTTGAGCCTGAGAATATTCAGCCGCGCCAATTCCTTGTTGGTCTGATATTGTTTTAAAGTCTCCGTAAGATTTCCGGGTATCGTCCAAATAATCTGTGAAGGTTTTTCTAAATATCACTTCAGCACCTACAATCCATCCCCCAGAATTTTTACGATTGCTCGCCCTTGTCTTAACACCAAAGCCGATGGGAATACTCGGTTGCAGCTGACTATATGACCGTTTTTGCTGCTCAGTGCGCATGTTACGCAAATTGACTTCCTCTTTATCAAGTCGGTATGGATCAAACCAAAAGCCGGAGAGTCCCAACAAAAAATAAGGTGTTGCAACGCCATCATTGATGTTCATGCCAAACGGATGAAAATTAAATTCCACCATAGTACTTGCCTCGTATATTTTAGTTTGAAAATTCAGGTTTTGAAATACAAGACCCTTGATATCAGCGGATGTTCCTTCAATTTCCAAATAGGAAATCTGATTTCTTAGGGCGAAATAACTACTATAATTATACTTTTGATATATAGCACCCGATGGTTTAAAATGTTTTGTATTTAACCCCGTACTGAAATCGCCATAGTAATTGCTTATACCAGTGGCAAAACCCCATTCGTTATGTCCAGAAAAATACTTCTGTGCATGAAGCAGCGACGGCAAAAAAGCCATCGCAGTGGAAACAACAACCCCTACGAGTATTTTCAAAGTTAAAATGTGAAACAAAGGGTTTTGCCACCTATGATTTTGCGGGTAATGGTGACGTTCAAAAACATATACCAATCAGAACCCTTGGTTGAACCCCTAGGGTTACCCATGTAAAATCTCTCATAGGGTAAACCCGTAGACGGATCTATCTGCTCAGAACATCTATCTTTTAACGCGGCAGCCAAATAGCCATTGGCACCACCCACAATTTGATCATCCACATAATCCAAACTCACATCGTCTAAATAGTCAGTAAACGTTTTTCTTGCGCCAAATTCTATACCCCACGCCCAATAATCATCCACTTGCTGCTTAAATCCTACACCTAATGGAATAGATATTTGAGTAAGATTATAACGCTTGCGATCATTGTATTTTGTAGTTCCCTGACCTTCTGTGCCCAAAGTTTGTAATTCAATCCATTCACCATCATACTGCTCCAACTGTACGTTGTGTAATGCCTGACCTTGCGCATCAACCATTCCTGGCATGTAATTGAATTGTGTGCGAGGATTGAACTTAAACACACCAATTCCGGCAAATAAAAACGGCGTATACGGTGTTCCACGCGTGGTTTCTTCGAAGCCCAAAATATTCCATTCGCCAATGGCAGAAAATTCAACTATGTTGCTTTTAAAATTCAAATTTCGCTGACCCCTTGTAATATCAAGAGGATTACCTGCTTGGTCCAAATGCTGAAAGGCCACGTCCCCTTTGTAATTCTGATCATTGCCACTGATTTGACCAAATACAGCATTGCCACGTAGGGTAATAAAGTCATTGTAATTAAACCGACAAATAATGCCTCCCATCATATTTGTCTCGTTCATTGCAACACCCTTGGACAAATCGCCCATATAATTTGAGCCACCAAAGGTGATACCCGCTTCAATGGGTTTACCTTTAAATCTTTTTTTTGCTTGGGCTGTTGCATTAGCAAAAGATCCCAACGCAATCAAGATGATCAAAGTTATTTTAAAGCGTTTCATAAATGAAGTTTGATAGCAAATTTAAGCCCTAAACATTGGTTTTCCTAAGGTTCAACTTCTTGCCTACGGGGAAAATTCAAAAATGGCGTGTTTTTAGGCCCAACAACACTGGACCAATGGCGTTAATTCAATTTCTCTACCAAGTAATAAACTCCCATAGTAATATAATTTCTTAACCATGGAATACTAGCAAATACAACGTTTTGCGTTCTAGGTTTGATGCCAAATTTATATTGATATATGGGATTGAATAAATAGAATTTCTTGTCGCAAACAGATAAATTGCAAGCCTTACAAATTTTCAAAAACCGCTCTATCGAAATTCCTGTACTTCTAATTTCCTCCATGGTTTTAATTCCGTTTGGCTTCACGCCCAACATTTTCAGCATCAATGGATACCATTTTCCAGGTAACAAATGGTAATACGGTAACTTTGAAGCCCATTTTTGAGGCAAAACCTGCTGATGCCCACCATAAGGCATTTGCCAAGGTGGAAATGCAAAAAACACCTTTCCTCCGGGCTTTAAAAACCTTTCTAATTGTGGCATAAACCTGGCCTGGTCGGGGATGTGCTCAATCACATCTTTGAGAATAATCAAATCAAAATGAGTCCCCAAATCTGATTCAGGAATTACATGGTAAATGTCTTTGTTTAAAAATTGGACAGTCCCATTTTCCAACTCAGATTTCATGAATTCTCTGGCAAATTCGAGTCGATTTTCTTCCAATTCAATGCCCGTACATTTATAACCCATATCGGTGAAAGCCTTTAACACACCGGCCTCACCACATCCAATTTCCAAAACCGTCATGTCTTTTGGGAATACCCAATTGCTCTGTAAAAATGGTATAATATGCCCCACAGTTACCTGATGAGTCATATCAAAATAGCGCTGCTTATTCCCGTGAAATTCGTACATAATGAATTAAATAATTCTACGTTGCAAAGATGGTACTTTACAGGCAAATTCAGGGTTTCAACAAGGGTGAAATAGCCAATTTTAGGTCCTCTTGTGCTACAAAACCCGAGTAACGTTTTATTTCACTCCCATTTTGAAATAGCATCAGGGCCGGCACAGAAGCCACTTTCATGGCTGAAACCAACTGCGGATTGCTGTCATAATCCACATAAATCACTTTCAGTTTTCCGCTACAATCTGTAATTAAATCAGGCATAAATGATTTCATCTTTTTGCAGGGTGCACACCAGGCGGCGTTGAAATCTAGCAATACCACCGAATCTTTCGCTCCTCGTATTATGGATTGTAATATTTTAAAAGACATCCCCTGAGTTGGGTCGAAATTGCCAACCTCCACGGGTTGATTTTCTGCAATCCAACGACTAATACCCCCTTGCATTTCATAGACCTTTTTAAAACCCATGTCGGTGAGGGTTTGAGCGGCGGCCGCGCTGCGGCCGCCGCTCAAACAATACACATAAACCGATTGCGTCTTATCCAAATTGCCAATCCGACTGTCAAAATCCGATCCATTATAATCAATATTCAAAGCGCCTGCCAAATGCCGCTCTCCAAATTCACCGGGCGTTCTCACATCTAATAAAATCCTTTCACCTTCTGAAGCCATCTGTTTCTCAAAATCTTCAGGTACTAAGGATAAGGATTTCTGCGCCTCACCTATTCCACAAGAAAACAAAGCAACCATCAAAAACAAGAACCCACTCCGATACATCTTTTCCATAATTACAAAGATGTGTCCCTTGTACCAAAATTCAACATCGAAATCTTAAAAACCCCTCAGCAAAAACGAGGAAAGATAATCCCCACTTCACGTTATCTTTGAAAAATGCAATCATTAAAACCCTTGGCCGCAATCCTACTCTTTGCCATTTTAACGGGCTGCAATCTATCAATGCTTCCCATCAATGTGCCCAACAACATATCGGTTATTAACTCCAAATTGGCAGTTCCAAAACCCCTATCTCAAGAAGAAGCAGGCCAAGGACTAAAAGAAGCACTGAAAAAAGGAGTGGCCAAAGGCACTGAAGGACTCATGAAATCCGGTGGATTTGCACAAAGTTTAGCTTATAAAATTCTTTTACCCGAAGAAATTAGAAACCTCGAACAAAAAATTCGTGGCAATGTACTTCTCAATGCCGCCATTGGCAAAGAATTAGACAAAACCATTGATGCGATGAATGCTGGTGCCGAAAAAGCGATGACCAAAGCACTTCCCATTTTCACCAATGCAATAACCAATATGAGTTTTATGGATGCCATGAAAATTCTCACCGGCGGTCAAGGTGCCGCAACCCAATATCTCCAAAACAATACCAACACTCAACTGCGTCAGGCTTTCCAACCAGAAATTAAATCAGCGCTGGAGTCTGTAGCCATATATAATCATTGGACACCCATCGTAAATACTGTCAATAAGAATAAAAAACTACTCGGATTAACAGAAGATGTAAACCCAAATCTTGAACTTTATGTTACCGATAAAGCGATGTCTGCACTTTTCAAAGAAATTGAAATTCAAGAGAATGCCATCAGAAAAGACCCAATCAATCGCACAACGGAACTATTGCAAAAAGTATTTAAGTACGCCGACCAATATTAAGACTCCCTTTGATTCGCAGCCTTTGTATATGGTGCTTTTTTCTATTGGCCTTATTGCCGATACACTTGCGCGCGCAGTCTGAATCTCTTTCAAAACGAATTACTATTAACTATGAAGGCAACGACTTCCTTGTTATCCTTAATCAAATTTCCCAACAGACCCCTATCCGTTTCGCTTATCAATCCAATATTTTACCCAAAAAGAAATTCATTGCCATTCATATTACCAATACCCAAGCAAAAAAAGCCATTCGCGATATTCTCCATCAACAAGGACTAGATTATACCGTCAACCCCGGAAATATTTTGGTGATTACAAAATGGTCCCCGTCTAATCCTCCAACTTCCGATTCGCTCAATTTTTATAAAGGCAACGTGATCGCAGGTAGAATTACACAATTAGGTACCGGTGAACGCTTGGTTAAGGTTTCCGTTTTCCTTCCGCAGCTTAACATCTTTCAACAAACCGATGAATTTGGTGTTTTCAAATTTTCCATCAAATCTAATCGAGGTACCATCAAATCAGAGTCAATTAACCAAAATGTTGATTCGCTGATACTCGTTGTAACCTATCCTGGGTTTCAAACCTATTTCGATACCCTATGCTACCAGCGCGATTATTTCTTAAATATTCAAATGATTCCTCTACTAGAAAGAATTGAAACTACGTTGATTTCCGCAAAAAACGACATGTCAAGACCTGGCGTAAAAATGGGCATGTCGGATCAATTTTATATTTCTGCTGCCAAATTAAACAAAATGCCCTCCTTGCTTGGCGAGGCTGATGTTTTGCGTTCACTTAGTCTCAATCCCGGAGTGGTTACCGGGTCCGAAGGTATGCTCGGCATGTATGTCAGGGGCGGGGCTGCAGACCAAAACTTGGTAATGCTCGATGAGGTTCCGGTATTTAACGCCTACCATCTGTATGGAATGTTCAGTACTTTCAACAGCGACATTGTAAAAAGTGCCCAAATGAATCGTGGGAGCTTTAATGCAGAATATGGAGGTCGGTTAAGCAGCGTAACTACCGTACAAAGCATCGATGGAAATGAAAATCAGTGGCAAGGAAATATATCACTTGGATTACTAACCAATAAATTTTTGTTCCAAGGACCCATTTGGAAAAATAGGACAACCATTGCCATGGCTGTTAGAAGATCCAATTTTGATTATCTCACACAGCCCATCGTAGAAGCAATTTTCAAAGACAATAATAACATAAATCTTTACAATTTTTACGACATCAATGCAAAATTAAACCATCGATTTAGTGAAAAAAGTAATCTTTCTATCACCTATTACGCCGGGGGTGATAAAGCCTCTTTTATTGAAAAAAATCGCGCTACCAATTCAGAAAAAGATTATTCCCAAAAGAGGGAACAAAGCAACGGTTGGGGCAATCAAATTGCGAGTTTGCGCTGGCAATATATGCCCAATAAAAAAACCAGATTCACAGCAAAGACCCATTTTAGCCAATACAATTTTAGCCAACATAATGATTTTCTACTGAAGATTAATTATCGAAGTGACACAATAAAAAAAGTCAATGATTATACTTCTTACAACTTAAACAACGGTTTAAAAGACATAGATTTTAGTACCAAAGTCGACGTACAAATGAGTAAATTCCTTGGCATCCGGTTGGGCGGCGGATATACCCAACACACATTTACACCCGGTGATCGGACACTTTACACCCAAATTGATAGCGTGAAAAGAACGTATCAGTACAACGACAAAAAGGTGATTACTCCTGAAATATACAGTCACGGTCAAATCGAGTACCACCACCCTAAATTTGGCTATCTTGACCTAGGTGTTCGAGGCACCTATTTTGGTTTGGGAGAGAAGCAGTTCTATCTTAGACCTGAGCTCAGATTTAATTATCGCTATAAAATCAATCAACGGACATGGATAAAAGCCTCCGCATCGCAAAACATCCAATTTTTTCACCAATTGAATAATCTCGCAATGGGACTTCCGAGCGATTTGTGGGTGCCCTCGGTGGCCGGTCTTGAACCTTCAAAAGCACGTCAGTCCGCCATTGGAATAACTCGGGCTGGAAAGAATTATCAACTGAGTTCTGAAATTTTTTACAAAAAATTCTATAACCTACTGGAATACAAAGAGAATGCTGTTTATGCCACATCCGCGGTAAATTGGGAACAAATGGTTACGCAAGGCAAAGGAGAGGCAAAAGGTCTGGAGTTGCTGATCGAGAAAACCACTGGAAAACTTACCGGTTGGGCGAGCTATACCTTGATGTATAATACCCGGCAATTTGCCCAAATCAACCAAGGAAGGGTCTTCCCATCTCGATACGATAGACGACACAATTTTAACCTAGTTGGGATTTATCGATTTTCAAAGAAGTTCACCCTTAGTGGCACATGGACTTTTAACACAGGTTTTGCATATACCTTGCCGCAGGGGATTTATCCTTCACCAACGGCCACGGATCCCTATGCCGAGATTTACATTTACGGAGAACGCAACAACGCAAGAGCCCGAGCAAATCATAGATTGGATCTTTCTGCTCAGTATGTTGTACGGAATAAAAAATACCTTCAAACCTGGTCATTCGGCATCTACAACTGTTACAATCGCCAAAATCCATTTTTCATCACAGTGGCTTACAACCCTCAAGGAAACAGAAGTTTATACCAGTTAAGTTTACTGCCTATTATACCTCACTTAAATTATCAAATCGCATTTTGATTGGTCCAAAACATATCGAAAAGACAATGAATTTAGGCCTCAAAAAGCGGCTATTTTTTGTTGCGCCCATTTGTCTTGTTCTGAGTTGCAGTCGCGAAATTCCACTGCCGAAATCTGCTGAAATCGCAAACGGGCCTGTTATTCATATGTTCCTACAGCCCGATTCCTCTATCGTTGCCAACTGCAGCAAAGTAGTAGGTATTTTAAATCCATTTGAACCTGAATCCAACGCGTCGATAACCATTCGCATTAATTCTAATTTGCCTTTCCCTCTAAAATCTAACAGCCCTGGGATTTATTCAAACTCCATTTCAACACTCAAAGCACGAGATACGGTTGTTATTAATTATCATACAACAGCAGACTCGTTTCAGTTAAAGCAAATTGTCCCTTCCAATATATCTTTTGTCAAAACAGATTCCATCACGGAGCCTGTTGCAGGAATTGGAATCACTCAAGGGTTCAAAATTCAATTTCAAGACAGTGCGGTCGATCAAAATTATTATCGCATTCATGCCAAACGATTGATACGCAAATACAGTCGCGACAAAAACAATAATATTACAGATAGTTCACAGTTTTGGGAAACCCTGCGCATTGATGGGAATGATTTACCCTTTGTGAGAAACAATTATAACAATTACACCGAACAAGAAATTCTCTTCAGCGATGAAACTTTTAACGGTGTTTTGGCAACTTTCCATTTCTATAATTTACTGCCGAACCCGAATAACACAATTGAAAAAACCTTACAAGTAAGTGTTACTATGGAAAATCTGAGTAAACCCTTATACGATTACTACAATTCTAGAGCCGCCCACCTGTGGTCTCAAAAATCAATTACCCAATTGCCTGGGCCTCTAACCGGAAATATTCCCAATGGCTATGGCGTAATAGGTGCCTTTACAAATTGTAACTGGGTGATTAAATATCAATAACCCATCAAACCCGAATTTACAAACGGAAATGTGCCGTAATAACAGTCGGTGGCCGCAATCGAAGGGCTGAGTTTGTACCGAGTAACAACATCGCCTGCGTTTCCATACTTAAGGAGACCAATTCCCCAAAGCGGTATTCAAAACCCCAATGCAATTGACCCAATAAATTGACTTCAGTACTGAAAAAAATTGACTGCGCTGTAGGATCGTTAAATATTTCTAATCCCACTCCGCCGCCATAAAAATAATTCCATTTCCCATTGAGCCTCCTTCGAGTGTCATAATCCATTCGACCTCCAAACCAGTGAAATCCGTCACCCCCGTCTACATCGAAACCCACATTCAATCGATAACCAGAATTTCTTCGATAGGAACGATAGGTTACAGCATACATATTCTGTTGTAATGGAATGGCGTTGAATGGTAAAATCTGACCCAATAAAAAACTCGTGTTAAAGCCTAAATACGTTTGCTTTAAAGCAGGCCTACTTCGACTTGCGTTGTTAAAACTCTCATACGAATTCTTCGATGGACTTGGGGTAATTACCCGTACCGTTGGGACAGCCGCCGGTGTTGGATTGACAGTCGGTTTCGCCGTATCTTTCGGCGTAGCAGAAATCCCCTCATATTGCGCACTGAGAACATTCAATGCCCCGATAAATACTACTACTATGTATTTCCTAATTGCCATTGAATTAAAATTTAATTGTCAAAAATAAAGCAATGGGAACCATGGGGACAATTTTCAAATTGTTTTTATTCTCTAATGTGGTAATAGAGCCATTTACGGAAAAAGTTCGGTCAGTTCGAGTGTATTGTGCATTTAGTAAGGCTTCAGTATAGATTGCTATTCGATCTTGAAATCTCCAACCAAACCCACAAATTCCCCCAACACTTCCACCGTATTCTTTGGCATCAGTAATTGAAATTATGGGTTGGCCCAGGTCGTTAAATTGGGTAGCCTCACTGTGTGATTGACGAAATATTCCACGGGAATCGATACCACCGTATATAAAAGCCCCCTGTTGCAATTCCGTCCGCCATTCCCGTCCTATGACCAAGGAAGCCCAATTCTCTGAACTGACCCTGTCTGGAAAATTGGATTGAGAATTTGTGCGAAATCCATTCACCCCCAAGCGCCATGCCGCACCCTGGTCCGCATCGATTTTACGGACCATAATTAAATAGGGATCGTCATTTAAATTTCTACTCACATTCCCTGTGAATCTAGACAATGCCAACGTAACATTCGTTGAGAATTCCCACTTGGTTTTCATCTTCAATAACGAAGCTATTTGATGATGAGCGGTATCACTGATTATTTTCTGTGAACCATCACCAACTGCATCAATTGAAGGGTTACTCTGGGCAACCAATTCCAATGCATTTATAAAAAGACAAAAAACGAAAATCATCTGTCTAAAATTTCCAATGCTCATGTTTCTCATAATACAAGACTAATTTAGTTTTCTTCTGGCAAGATTCGTAGCTCAACCTCTTCTATTCTTGCGCCAATAAGGGTTTTTATTACAAATTCAAATGCTCCATGATGAATCACCTCCCCAACTGATGGTATTCTCTCTGAACAAAAAATAATATATCCCCCCAAAGTATGGTATTCCCCTTCCGGAATATCCAAGGCATATTCTTCATTCAAATAATCCACTTCTAAACGAGCACTGAACAAATAATGCTGATCCCCCAACTTTGTTTCAACCCGATCCTCTACATCAAACTCGTCCTCTATCTCTCCCACGATTTCTTCCAAAATGTCTTCAACCGAAACCATACCTGCCGTGCCACCAAACTCATCTACAACCAAAGCAATACTCTTTTTTTCCTGAATGAACTTGCGCAACATATCATGCGCTTGTAAACTTTCATTCACAAATATCACCGGCCTAATTACGCTTTGAACCGATTTGGGGTCATGAAACAAATCACTGTGATGCACAAACCCAATTACATGGTCTATGTTACTTTTGTAAACCAAAATTTTGGAATGCGCCGAATCAACAAACCTAGAACGGAGTAAATCTACAGAATCACTCACGTCCACTCCCACCAATTCTGTACGATGCACCATAAAATCTTTTACTTTGGCATCGCTGAAGTCCAAGGCATTGCGGAAAACCTCTGTATCAATTTCAACCGAATCCACATTCCCCGCATTTTCCAAAGAAGCAATGTAATTGTCCAAATCCACTTTGGAAAACACCTGAGTATTTTCTGTGATTTCCGTTTTGGTAAATACTTTTAATAAAAATGCAGAAATCCCTTTTACGACCTTAATCAAGGGCCACATCAGTGTGTGCGCAACCTTAAAAACACCGATTAGTCCAAATATTAACTTATCTGCATACAACTTGAAAAATGTTTTGGGCAGGTATTCGGCAATCACCAAAACAATCAAAGTGCTGCAAAGGGTAACCATAAAAAACCGCAGCAATTCAGAATTCATCCAATCCACACCGTGAAAAGATGTATCCAAAATTTCACCCATATAAATTCCGTATATCACCAGCCCCAAGTTGTTACCCACCAAAACTGTACTAATAAAATCACTCGGGTTTTTTACATACCTAGATAACCACTTTCCACTTGTGCTATTCTCTTTAGACCTAAGCTCAATTCGCAAACGAGAAGCGGATAAAAACGCAATCTCCATACCGGAAAAAAAAGAAATAACCACCAATGAAAATACCACCACCAACCAAGAATTGGCGTCCACCATCATTAAACTCAATATCGAAGGAGGCTCTATCATAACATTCAAAGATACCATCGAAAATATGGCAAAAAACGCAAGAACCAAATTTCATGTTGTGTTCCGCGCCTATCTTTGCCCTATGATTCGTATTGGTATCATTGGGGGAGGCCAATTGGGTATGATGAGCATCGAAGCCAAATACCAATCCCTGCCCGTTGAATTTACTGTTTTAGAACAATCCATCGACTGCCCCGCAGCCGCAGTAACTAACAATTTTGTTGCGGGTAGCCTTCAAAATGCCAACGATATCCAAACATTGGCCAGCCAAAGCGATGTACTCACCTGGGAAATTGAACACATCAATGTGGATGCGCTAATTGCATTAGAAAAAGAAGGAAAAACCATCATCCCGAAACCCTCTGTTTTGAAAACTATCCAAGACAAAGGAACACAAAAACAGTTTTTTACCCAGCACAACATCCCCACAGCGCCATACATTCTAACCAATATCAACCAAATCACCCCGCAACAATTGGATCAATTCCCCGGGGAAAAGGTGGTGCTCAAAACCCGAACCGGCGGATACGACGGCAAAGGCGTGAGCATCGTTTCAAAAACGCAACTCCCCCACGAATCCCCATTCCAAGGTAATGTCCTCATCGAGTCGTTTATCCCAAATGCCCTAGAAATTGCTATCATCGTTGCCATCGGTCAAGACGGTGAACACGCCGTTTACCCCGCCATTGAAATGTATTTCAACACCAAAAGCAACTTGGTTGAATTCCTGTTTTCCCCCGCGCGCATCAGCCCAGAAATTGAAGCCAAAGCACAAGAAATTAGCTTAAAATGCATTCAGAAACTCAATTCACCTGGCCTATTTGCCGTGGAATTGTTCCTAACCCCCGATCAGCAGATTCTGGTCAACGAAATCGCCCCAAGACCCCACAACAGCGGACACCATACCATCGAAGGCTGCTACTGCTCGCAATTTGAACAGTTCCTGCGAATCCTTTCTGGTGCTCCCCTCGGTGATACTTCCCTCATTCAACCCGCCGCCATGATTAATATCGTAGGCCCAGAGAATATTTCCGGACCTTACCATCTCCACAATGAAAAGGAACTCACCGCCAATGGTGATGTTTTCATTCACATGTATCGAAAGTCAGAAACGCGGCCCCAACGAAAACTCGGACATGCCACGGTTATTGCTGACACATTGGAAGAACTCCTTTCCAAAGCCGAAGCCCTGCGCAGTCAATTGCAGATTATTGCAGATTAATAAACCCCCACTTAAACCGTCATGATTTCCTTTTCCTTGTTTTCCAACAAGTCATCCGTCTTTTTGATGTAGCTATCAACGATCTTCTGAACCCTGTCCTCACCCACTTTTACATCATCTTCGCTCAACCCATCCTTTTGCAGTTTCTTAATTCTCTCATTCGCATCCTTCCGTAAATTGCGGATCCCAATTTTAGAATTTTCTGATTCTGCCTTGGCGCGTTTCACCAAATCTTTCCTGCGTTCCTCAGTTACTGGTGGGATACTGATACGAATAAACTCGCCATCGTTCTGAGGCGCAAAACCCAAATTTGAATTGATGATTGCCGTTTCAATCGGACGAATCAATGATTTATCCCAAGGCTGAATCACCAAAGTACGAGAATCCGGTGTATTTACGTTTGCTACCTGGGATAAAGGTGTCAATGCACCATAATATTCAACCATCACACTTTCCAACATTGCAGGACTTGCCTTGCCCGCGCGAATGCGAGAAAATTCCGTAGCCGTGTGCTGGAGGTTCTTTTCCAACTGATCATTCAGCTGATCGATAACTTCATTCAATGTGCTCATATCAATTATTTAACGAATTTACAATTTATTCAATCCCATTTCAAAACCTGCGCCAACTCAATACGCCCGATCTTTTTTTCCTTCGATATAGTAGACGTATGCCCTGTTCGCCACTTGATTGCCCCCAGGAGTGGGATAATCACCAGTAAAATACCAATCGCCCGCATCATTCGGACAAGCTTCATGCAGGTTATCAACCGATTGAAACAACATGTCAAATTCCGCCCTTAAATCAGAAGGTTTTAACATTTCAGCGATTTTTTTGCTTACTTCAGCATCCGTTAACGGAGCGTAAATGTCCTTCACAACACAACGCTGTTCCTCTGCTGGCTTTTCCAATTCCAACTTCGCCGCCGTATATGTCTCGCGTAAAATCTCACCCAAGCCCTTATCCTTCAACAAAGCAACCGCCGCTGAAAAAGCCGCAAAATCGCCCATCCTACTCATATCAATGCCGTAACAATCTGGATAACGAATCTGTGGGGCCGAACTCACCAATATAATTCGCTTTGGCTCCAAACGATCCAAAATCCGCAAAATACTCTTCTTCAACGTGGTTCCCCTCACAACACTATCATCCATAATCACAAGCGTATCATTCCAACTCTTCACAACCCCATAAGTGATATCGTAAACATGCCCTACCAAATCATCACGGTCCGTATCGTTGGTGATAAAAGTGCGCATCTTCACGTCCTTCACCAAAATTTTCTCCCTTCGAGGACGCCAGCTCAAAATCTCCCTGACCCTCTCAGGCTCATTTTTGACATCAATCTTTGACAATGCATCGGCTTGTAAGTCTCTTCGTATCTCATGAATCCCATCAATCAAACCGTAAAAACTCGTGGCGGCAGTATTGGGAACATAACTAAAAACCGTATTCACCAAATCATTGTCTAACAAATCCATCACGGGCCTTGCCAACAATCTACCCAATTCCTTTCGTTCATGATAAATTGCCTGATCATTGCCCCTGCTGAAATAAATTCGCTCAAAACTGCAACTCTTGCGCTCTACTGGCTCCACGATGTTTACTTCCTCTACATCCCCATCGCGCTTCACTATCAATGCATTGCCCGGACCCAATTCTTGAACCTGCTCAGGATAAATATTAAATGCCGTTTGAATCGCAGCCCTTTCGCTGGCAACCACAACCACCTCATCATCGATATAATAATGCGAAGGTCGGATCCCCGCTGGATCGCGAATGATAAACGCATCACCATGACCCAACATACCAATCATATTGTAGCCACCGTCCACGTTTTTAAAGCTGCGTTTCAAGATATTTGTTAGCGACAATTCCTGCTTAATCTTCTCTGTAATCTCCAAGTTATAATACCCCTGCGCCTTAAAAATACCAAATAATCGCTGATTCTCCTCGTCGATGAAATGGCCAATCTTCTCCAACATCAATACATTGTCGCTCTTTTCCTTGGGCTGCTGACCCAGATCAATCAACGCATTAAATAATTCATCTGTATTGGTGATGTTATAATTGCCTGCCAACATCAAATTCCTCGCCATCCAATTGTTCTGACGTAAAAAAGGATGAATGTTTTCGATGCTATTGCCGCCGTAAGTGCCATATCGCAAATGGCCCAACAACATTTCACCCGCATAAGGATAATGTTGACGTAAATATTCGACATCATCACGAAACTCCTTAGGAATCTCGTTTAACGCTTCACCCACCTCTTCAAAAATATCGATTATGGCCGTTTTGCTCGCGCTCCGCTTTCTTGCCAAATAACGCGCCCCATACTCGGGGTGCAATTTTACAACACCCATACCCGCACCGTCTTGCCCTCGGTTCAATTGCTTGGTCATGAGATATTGTAGCTTGGTTAAGCCATACCAATATGTGCCATATTTTTCGCGGTAGTATTCCAACGGTTTTCTCAACCGAATGAAAGCAACACCGCACTCATGTTTTATCGCGTCACTCATGGAACTTGTTCGACAAAGTTAAGTGTTCGATGCGATGAACTTTTAGTAAAAGTTGCAAAAAGTTTGCGAGATGATAAATGACATAAAAAAATACACAACTATCATTTACTTTTGCCATACTAACAATATTTTCGGTATAAATTAACAAGTATAAAACATCCCCATGGAAATCCGTAAACCTTTTAATCTAGAAGCTTGGATCGCAGAAAACCGACATCTACTCAAACCCCCCGTTGCAAATAAGAATCTTTACCCCGAGGGCAGCGATTATATTGTGATGGTTGTGGGCGGACCCAACGCGCGAAAAGATTATCACTACAATGAAACAGAAGAGCTTTTCTACCAATTGGAAGGTGAAATCACGGTAAAAACCCAGCAGAATGGCGAACGAGTGGATGTAAAAATGGGCCCCGGAGATATGTTTTTACTACCTCCAAAAGTACCACACAGTCCCGTTAGAACAGACGGTAGTATTGGCTTGGTTATCGAAAGAGTACGCGTAGGAAAAGGATTTACAGATGGCCTACTTTGGTTCTGCGAAAATTGCAATCACAAACTGCACGAGGCGTATTTTGAACTAAAAAATATCGAAACGGATTTCCTGCATCATTTCAACCACTATTATGCATCGGAAGATCTCAAAACGTGTAAAAATTGTGGCGAAGTGCTGCAGAAACCCTAACTCAAATTGAGCAAGGCCAACCCCTCTTCAAAAGAGTGCGGCGCATAACCCAATTCTCTTACCGCTTTACTGATATCCAATCCTGTAATCGGAGGCCTTTTGGCCGGCTGATTCAATGTGCTACTGTCAACCCGATTGATGCAGTCCATTGAAAAACTATAAAATGTCGATACCCTTTCTACCAGTTCAATCACGCTCATATAGTCTTTCCCGGCGATATTAAATATGCCTCTGGCCTTCTGATCGGCAGCCAAATAACAACCCATCGCCAAATCTTCTGCCAGCGTAGGTGTCCTAAATTGATCCGTAACCACATTCGCCGATTTCTGCTGCTTCAACGTGCCATGCGCCCACAAAACGATGTTGGTTCTGCTCATATCGGCGACCTTTCCAAATACCAAAACCGTTCTTAAAATGCTGTAGCTGTTGGCATATTCAATCACCCTCTTTTCACCCTCCAACTTGCTCCAACCGTAATAACTCAAAGGATTCGCATCGTCCGATTCAACATACATCGGCTTGGTGCCATCAAAAATGAAATCGGTGCTCACATGAACCATGTGGAATCCCAAAGTCGTGCTCAATTTTGCCAATTCCTCCACCGCAGTCACGTTTAATGCCACACATTCATCGCGTTTAAATTCACAATCATCCACTTGGGTCATGGCCGCAGTATGAATCACAACATCAGGTAATTCAAGCTCCAAGATTAGCGTCATCGCCGCAGTATCTGTAATATCCATCGTCTCGTATCGATAACCTTCTTTCGCGGGATGACGATTATCGCCAGCACCGGTAGCCACCAAATCCCAATCTCTTAAACCAAGGAACAGATCGGTTAGTTTTTGACCCAACAACCCATTACTGCCAGTAACTAACACCTTGGACTTTGATTTTTCCGATGATTCCATAAAACAAATTTCCGATATCACTCGCCAACCTCCAAATGCGATTACCCACAGAAACTTCCAAATTAGACGTATTTTTGTAGTATGAAATTGGTCACATACAAAACCAATGGCCTTGCCCAAACAGGCATACTGGTCAACCAACAGATTTACCCCCTAAACACCATCAACCAAAACATCGCAAACAATATGCGCGATATGCTGAACGATTGGGAAAATCAAAGTAAAATGGCAAGCGGCGTGGAAGCCGAAATCCTTGATGGAAAGCACAATCACCTCGCCACGCTTTGCACCGATGATATTTTGGAAGCCCCCGTTCCACAACCTACCTCATGCCGAGATGGTTATGCCTTTAGACAGCACGTGGCTGCAGCAAGAAGGAATCGTGGCGTTCCTATGATTCCAGAATTTGACCAATACCCTATTTTCTATTTTACCAACCACAATGCCATCCAAGGCCCCGGTGAAATTCCTTGCATGCCAGACCACTTTCAAAAATTGGATTTCGAATTGGAAGCTGCCGTTGTATTGGGTAAAAGAGGCAGAAATGTAAAAGCCGCCGATGCAGATCAGTACATCGCGGGGTATATGATTATGAACGATATGAGTGCTCGCCGTCTTCAGATGGAAGAAATGTTGTTGAACCTCGGACCCGCCAAAGGCAAAGACTTCAGCACTGTAATTGGTCCTTGGCTTGTGACCCCAGACGAACTTGAGCCATTTAAAATTCAAGCAAAACCCGGTCATGTGGGCAATAGCTATAATCTATCTATGAAATGTTGGGTGAATGGCATCCAAGTAAGTGAAGGAAGCGTTGGAGATATGGATTGGACCTTCGCCGAAATCATCGAGCGATGCTCTTATGGTGCCGATATTTTCCCTGGCGATGTCATTGGTAGCGGAACCGTGGGTACAGGCTGCTTCCTCGAACTCAATGGAACAGGAAAACTCAATAACCCAGATTACACAGAGCAATGGCTTCAAGCGGGTGACGTTGTAGCGATGGAAATTGCTGGCCTCGGTCATCTGAGCAACACCATCGTAAAAGAAAATAGCAATTTCAGCATCCTCGCATTAAAGAAAATGCCTTAATCCCCAGATACCCATCACGCGAAAAACCCAAGTGCAATTAATACCTAAGTAATCCCTATGAGACGCAATCACGAAATCGACTATCGCATTTTTGGTGAAGAAATGCAGTGTGTAGAAATAGAACTCGATCGGCAAGAAACCGTAATGGCCGAAAGTGGAAGTTTTATGTTCATGGACAACGGCATCGAAATGGAAACCATTTTTGGCGATGGCAGCAGCGACCAAGGCAGCGGCATTTTGGGAAAACTGATGGGAGCAGGAAAGCGTCTACTGACAGGTGAATCCTTGTTCATGACGGCCTTTACCAATACGGGCTACAACAAAGCACGTGTGACTTTCGCTGGACCTTATGCTGGTAAAATCATGCCTCTCGACCTAATGCAATTGGGCGGTAAAGTGATTTGTCAGAAGGATAGTTATCTATGCGCAGCCAAAGGCGTTAGCGTGGGAATTGAATTCCAAAGAAAACTCGGAACTGGACTTTTTGGCGGCGAAGGATTTATCATGCAAAAATTGGAAGGCGATGGTTTGGCCTTTGTTCATGCAGGCGGACATGTATTGAAAAAGGAATTGGCAGCAGGGGAAATGCTAAAAATAGATACCGGTTGCATCGTGGCCTTTACTGCTGGTATTAATTACGATATTCAGATGGTACGCGGTGTTAAAAATGCAATTTTTGGGGGTGAAGGATTGTTCTTTGCAGTGTTGAGCGGCCCCGGAACCGTTTGGTTACAAAGTTTACCCGTTTCTCGATTGGCATCCAAAATCTTGAGCTATGGCAGCCCCGGCGGACGCAGAGAAGAGGGAAGTATACTTGGCGGATTGGGAAATATCCTAGACGGGGACGGGTACTAATTCACCATACAACCATACGGCGACGGATTCTAGTTAAACCAATACACCCATTTCGCCGCAAGGGTTCTGTAAGATGCGCCCAAATACGCATTGCGATTGGGCAATACCGATTGAAATTGATCGTAGTTCTGACTATACACCAAGAAAAAATCACTCATCGGACGGTATCTCCATTGGAATCTTACATTCACATTCATCTTCTCAGATTGCGTGTTGTACTGCAAAAATCCTGTCAAATACGTATTGGTGTTGATGCTGTACTCCGTTTTAAAACCAATCAAATTGATGGCCGAAGTTTGACTGTCGCTCATAACCACATTGATGTGATTCCAATTCGCATTGAACAACAACAACGGCAATTTGCGCTTGCCCAAGCCCTTCACCCGATACGATAGATTTCCTCCAAACTCATACTTCTTACCCATAAAATAGCCGCCGTAAGAAGCCTCAACAAACCCACTCAATGGCTTGCGATTGTTACTGGTAAACTCAGTGTGTAAAGCCGTCCATTCATATTTGCCAAAAAAATATCTACCCTCATCCAAAGGATCAAATGGCAAAAACAAATCATAATAAGAGTGGTCTAAACTCACATGAAACATCGAACTATTCTGAAAGTTCACATCCAAACCCACCTCAGACTCTGATTCAGTTCCATGAAAACTGCTGTCGTAATAGCTACTATTGCTCGCAATCAACCCAAAATGATTCACTAAAGCATTTCGTTTGGGGTAATAATTGTATGTTATCACGGGCTCCAAACGCCAATAATCATATTTGATGATTTTCCCGGATATGGGATCAAAATTGTCGGTTCTAGGCACAAAACCCGAACGTGCACTGAACTCCTTGCTCACATATTCGTGGTTCCAGATGCCCGTCCAATTCAAAGATCGATACCTCAACCACGTGGCATGAGCATAACCATCTCTGGCGCCCAAGCCGGGATAAAATGATTTTTGGACAAATCCCTTTCCCGCCCACAAATTGCTTTTGGTCAATAAGTTGAACTCCGTTCCTGCCACTGTATTGTAATCACCCGTTTTCGACCAATTCCCGTTTCTATCTCTAAATTCAACCAATTTCCCAATCTTTTGATCGTGAACCAAAATCATCGCCACGTTGCTAGCAGAAAACACCTTCTTCTGCGCAGATAATACCGTGTAATTAACACCAGGCAATACCCCCAAAGTGCCCAAATCCTGCGATTGAGTGGTGATATTCATTGCACCGATACGCAAATTACTCCCCAGCTTGCCCGACATCCGAACACCGCCCAAAATAGGTACCGGAC